>CAYYBI010000262.1:0-4559 GCA_964469835.1 uncultured Rhodospirillaceae bacterium | reverse complement strand
GCCCTTGGCGGCGGCATGCGCCGCAGACGGGCAACTCGGGATGCGCAAGCGCAGTCGCAGCAGATGCAGTCGCAGACGCAGCAGCAGATGGCTGGGGAGCAACAGCGGTTCCAGCAGAATGCGCAACGGTTCTCGCAGGCCTACAAGGCTTGCATGGGCGGGCGCAATTACACGGTTCAGTAACGGCGCAAATGTAGGCATGAGACATGCGGCGGCGCGGCGTGCCACGCCGCTTGTCTCCAATTGACCTAATCCGGGCAACTTTGAGACGGCCGCCCCTGCGATTAAACAGGACGGCGTTGTCATGCCGAATTTTGTCAAGCGCAACGGTATTCGAGGTGGATAAACTGCTGCTGTCGGACCCCCCCCCCATCAATGCGTAGTCTTACGTATTTACCGACGCCGTTCAAAAAGCTGAAAATAAATCGAGAGTTAGGAGAGTGGATGGGGGGCTGTGAACGCGACGCTTCCGAACTCGGGACGAGGAGTTGTGCTGCTTAGCAATCAAAAAGGATGCGGCGGGCGCTATTGCGCTGGCCATCGGTTATCTGCTCGGTATGATTAAGGTCGGAACCGTCTCTGTTGGTGTCGGCGGCGGGTGCCTTGGCTGCGTAAATTGTATTCGCGCTCATCGCTTTCGTGGCGCTCGACATCAAGATGTAAGGTTTTGGGGGGAAGGGGCGCGGCGGATCCCTTTGGGAATAGTTCTCCGCCAACAGTATGCGACCAAGCTCAGGGGTTTGCTGACCATGTTGCCAAGCATTGGGATGCAGCTTGAGTAGGTCAATCAACGTCGTTTGGTTCACCGAGGCAAGAGGGTGAAGCGGGCGTCGCACCAGTCAACGATAGCCTGGGAAACCGGCGGTTATCGACAGGAATAACGAACCAAAAGGCAAGGAGCAAAGTAAAGTTATGACACGTGTAGTCCCCCGGAAACCCCCGACGAGTAAAGCAGCGGCCAACCGGGCCCGCGCCCAACACATGCGCGACAAGGGCATGTCCGTCGTCGATTTCTTCAACGCGCCGACGAACCGCACGGACGGTTGGAATGACCTGAGCAACGTGGCCGCGAAGTTAAGCCGCGCACAGCTGGGCGGTCGAAACACCAAGGACCTCGAGGAGGAGATGAAATCCCTGCTCGAGTATCGGGAGGCGTTCGAATCCTTCTGGGCCTACCCCGGATTGAACCTTTACAAGGACGTGGTGGCCCTGTTCGAGAACGGCGACTACGTCGCCTTCGGGCAGAGTGTGGAGCGTATCACCCGCGCCTTGATGGGCGGCACCTATCGCCGAGGGCCGGCGGCCTGGAACCTGACCGAGGACCTCCAGGACGACCTGACGCGCATGCCGGAATACTACGAACAGCGTGACTACTCGCGCCCGTATTTCGAAGTCCTGGTGGTCGACGACAATACGAACCTGCAGCAGCAACAGCGGGTGCGCGACGAGATGAAGAAACTCCGCCGCCCGGAAGATCCGTTCATCTATGAACTGGTGTGGGTACCGAGCTTCGAGGATGCCGTGGCCGGCGTGATCCTGAACCACAACGCTCAGTCGGTCATAATCTACGACTACTTCCCCTTCGAATCGAAGTATGACATGAAGCGTCTGCGCGACCGAATTTCGACTTTTGTCGAGCATGACCCCGACACGTTGTCGCCGGAGAGCTACGGCACCGCGCTCGCCGACGTGATCTACAACATTCGGCCGGAACTCGACATGTTCCTGATGACAGACCGGCGCGTGGAAGAACTCGCGGGCAAGGTCACCGCATCACACATCCGCCGGATATTCTACGACGTGGAGGAGCTCAACGAACTGCATCTCAGTATCCTCGACGGCGTCGGCGATCGATACAGGACGCCGCACTTCACCAATCTGCAGAGCTTCAGCCGGCGCCCGATCGGCACCTTCCACGCCCTGCCGATTGCGCGCGGCAAGTCGATCTACAAATCGCACTGGATCCGGGACATGGGCCACTTCTATGGCACCAATCTGTTCCTGGCGGAGACTTCGACGACGTCGGGCGGGCTGGACAGCCTGCTCGAACCGACAGGCACGATCAAAGAGGCGCACGAGCAGGCGGCACGATGCTTCGGATCTGATCACACCTACTTCGTGACCAACGGCACCTCGACGGCAAACAAGATCGTCGTCCAGGCCTTGTGTCAGCCGGGCGATATCGTGATCGTCGATCGCAACTGCCACAAGTCTCACCATTACGGCTTTGTCCTGACCGGTGCGCAGCCATACTACGTCGAAGCCTATCCGATGGTGGAATACTCCATGTACGGCGGCGTGCCGCTGAAGAACATCAAAAAGGCGCTGCTGGACCTGAAAGCCGAGGGCAAGCTGGACAAGGCGCGGATGGTCCTGATGACCAACTGCACTTTCGACGGCCATATCTACAATGTGCAGCGGGTCATGGAGGAATGCCTGGCGATTAAGCCGGATCTGGTCTTCCTGTGGGATGAGGCGTGGTTTGCCTTCGCCCGCTTCTCGCCGCTCTATCGCGGCCGCACGGCGATGGGAGCGGTGCCCGAGCTGCACGCGCGGTATTCGAGCCCCGAGTATCGGGCCGAGTACGAAGCCTTCAAAAAGAAAGTCGGCAAGATCGACCCGAAGGATAAGAAGCTGCTCGATATGCACCTGCTGCCGGATCCGGACAAGGTGCGCGTTCGGGCGTATTCAACGCATTCGACCCATAAATCGCTATCGGCCCTGCGGCAGGGGTCGATGATCCACGTGAATGACGAGGACTACGAAGCCGAGGTTGAAGAGGCCTTCGAAGAGGCCTTCATGACCCATACCTCGACCTCGCCGAATGCGCAGATCATTGCCTCCCTCGACTTGGCGCGGCGACAGGCGGAGCTGGAGGGGTATGAGCTGGTACGCGAGCAAATTGCGCTGGCGCTGACGCTCCGCCATGAAATTAACAACAACCCGCTTATCTCCAAATATTTTCGCATCCTGACGCCGGCGGAAATGGTTCCCGCCGAATTCCGTCCAAGCGGGATCAAGGAGTACAGCGATCCGGACCTGAACTGGTTGGCCATGGTCGATGCCTGGAAGGAGGACGAGTTCGTCCTCGATCCGACGCGGCTCACCCTTGTGACCGGCACGGCAGGATATGACGGTACCGCGTTCAAGAACGAGCTGTTTGACAAATATGACATTCAGCTCAACAAGACGTCGCGTAACTCGGTACTGTTCCAGTCCAACATCAACAACACGCGCAGTGCCACCTCCTACGTGATCTCGACTTTGGCGCAGATTGCCGCCGATCTCGATAAGCAACTCGCCGGGGATTCGTCGGCGGTCAAGGGCTTCCAGGCGAGGGTCAAATCGCTCGTTGAGGATGTGCCGGATCTGCCCAATTTCAGCCGCTTCCATGATGCCTACCGCGATAACCCGAAAGGGAAAACCTTGGAAGGCCACATGCGGGACGGGTATTTCACCGCGTACAACGCCGAGGATTGCGAGCACATCCCGGTCAACAGCAAGCAAATGAATGATCGGCTGAAGAGCGGCCCCGAGGTCGTCTCGGCCAATTTCGTGATCCCCTATCCCCCGGGTTTTCCGATCATGGTTCCCGGCCAGGTCGTCACCAAGGAGATCATCGAATTCATGCGCGCGCTGGACGTGAAGGAAATTCACGGCTACCACGCGGATGCCGGTCTGAAAGTTATCAAACCGGAGAAACTCAATTCGAAACGGAAAAAGGCTGGTTGAGTATTATTGGGGTGGATAGGAGCAATTGACCAATGGCAATTGCACGTCGGCTTAACGACCATGCCAACTTGTATCTGCACGTTGCATGTCGAAAGTCGGCCGGAACACTCCTTCCGGCGTTTCGGCGGGTGCGACCTCCCGTTGCCACACCTTGGGATATCGCACCGGTGAAACGCGGCCTGTCCACCCCAAATTTTTACCTCACTAGTGTACCTAATCTCGTGCGATTGGCATTTTGCGACGAGCCGAAATCAAGCACCGGCTCTGCTCATATTAATTGCAGCCGATAGAGTTGCCGGCCAAGGCGTTCTTCGCAAATCACGATGGCGAACGGCCATGAAGCAGCACGTCGATTGTGGCTCTCGACAAATTGGAGATTTGCGAAGCGCCGTCTGTCCCGGTGGGCCTGATAAGGGCCGATACTGGAAATGCTGAAAAGCCTGCGCACCATATGGTCGATCGGCAATCCGGCGCCTGCCGAAACGACAGAATTCGATTTTACCGCCGCCGGTTCACGCAAGCTGGCCGACCACGTCCGCATCGGTTTCTTGGCCGCGGTCGTCGGCGCCTTGGCGGGCGGCGCAGTGATCCTTTTCCGACTGGGTCTTCAAGGCGTCAAGTTCGCTTCCTTCGGCTTTCAATCGGGCAGCGTCCTCGACCTCGCCAAGGAACTCCCGTGGTGGCATGTGCTCCTAGCACCCGTCCTCGGGGGTCTCCTTGTCGGGGTGCTGGTCCGCTGGCTTTCGTACGAACGGCGACTGCACGGCATACCGGACGTCATGATCGCCGGCCTCATACGGCAAGGCCGGCTGCCGCCCCGCGCTGCC
>CAYYBI010000261.1:0-4195 GCA_964469835.1 uncultured Rhodospirillaceae bacterium | reverse complement strand
GGCCGCCGGCGTCTACCAGGTCCGGGTCGGCCTCATCCTCCGATGCCGCCGGGCCGATGCCGACGATGCCGTTTTCCGATTGCAGGATAATCTCGCGGTCGGCGGGCAGGTGGTTTGCCACCAGCACCGGCAGTCCGATCCCGAGATTGACGTAGCTGCCGTCGGCAATGTCTTGCGCGGCGCGCCAGGTGATTTGAGTGCGGGTCAGTGGCCGGATCATCGCAAGTCCGGCAGAACGACGACGCGGTTGACAAATATTCCCGGGGTTTGGACGCACTCCGGTGCGAACGATCCCACCTCGACGATTTCACCGACCTCGGCGATGGTGGTCGCGCTGGCCGCCGCCATGGCCGGGCCGAAGTTAATCTGTGTGCCGCGGTAGCCGAGGTTTCCAAGGCGATCCGCGCGATCGGCGCGGAGCAGCGTGAAATCCGCCTTCAGTGCGGTTTCCAGCACATAGGTGCGGGCATCGAATTCCCGCGCCTCTTTTCCTTCCGCCAGGTTGGTGCCGACCGAAACCGGCGTGTAGAAGGCCGCGAGGCCGGCCCCGCCGGCCCGGATACGTTCGGCGAAGGTGCCCTGGGGGACCAATTCCAACGCGATCTCTCCGGCGCGCCAGAGCCGCTCGAGCGGCGTCGGCTCGTCGCTGCGGCCGCGCGCGCTGCTGCAGATGAGTTTGCTGACCTGGCCGGCATCGGTCAGCCGCGCCTGCTGCGTGCCATGCGGGCCGGCGCCGTTGCAGATCAAAGTAAGATCCTTGGCCCCATGCTCGACCAACGCCCGCAACAGGGCATTCGGCATCCCGGAGCCCTGGAAGCCGCTTACCATGATCGTGGCCCCGTCCGGGATATCGGCGACCGCGTCAGCGGCCGAATTCACCTGTTTGTCGATCACGTTTGTTCTGCCGTATGTGAAGGGCCGTTTGATGGAGTACTGCCGCGGGGCGGCCACGACGGTTGTTTGGATCTTTTGGCCGACTGTGCGCCAGCGCAAAAAACTGTAGCATGCCGGGCGCATCGATTGCGACCCGCCGTCTTTGCGGGCCCACACCAGGATCAGTAGGAGCGGCATTGAATGGAAATCAGCAGTAGTTTTGACGCTGGAAATATTGAAGTGGTGGACTGCAGCGATCCCGCTGCCGTTCGGTTGAACATCCGGCGGGACAACGAAGCCGATTTTTTTCAATGGTTCTATTTCCGGGTCAGCGGCGTGCGCGGGATCGACTGCCGGTTTCAGATCCTCAATGCCTCGGAGGCGTCGTACCCGAAGGGTTGGGAGGAGTATCGTGCGTGCGCATCTTACGATCGGAATGATTGGTTCCGCGTACCGAGCAGCTATGACGGAACGGCGCTGACGATCGAGCATCGAGCGGAACGTGATTCTTTGTATTTCGCATATTTTGCACCGTATTCCCGTGAACGTCATCGGGACTTGGTGGCGCGCTGCCAGGCGACCGGCCGGGCGCGGCTGGAGGTGCTGGGCCGGACAGTGGATAGCGACGATCTAGATCTGCTTGTGGTGGGCGAAAACGACCCGGCCAAACGGATCTGTTGGGTAATCGGCCGGCAGCATCCCGGCGAGACGATGGCCGAGTGGTGGATGGAGGGGTTTCTGGAGCGTCTGTTGAACACCGCGGACCCGGTGGCACGCGCGTTGCTCGACCGTGCGGTATTCCATGTCGTGCCGAATATGAATCCGGATGGCAGCCGGCGGGGCAATTTGCGAACCAATGCCGCCGGGTCGAATCTCAATCGGGAATGGGACAACCCGTCGGCGGAACGCAGCCCCGAGGTTTTCCTCGTGCGGCGGCGCATGGTCGAGACCGGCGTCGATTTCGCCCTCGATGTGCACGGGGATGAGGGACTTCCCTATAACTTCATTGCCGGCGCCGACCACGTTCCTTCGACGGGCAAGAAGCAGCGAAAATTACTTGCCGATTTTCAGTCCGCCTATGGCCGCGCCAACCCCGATTTCCAAACCGCGCATGGCTATCCAAGGTCGAAGCAAGCGAACCTTTCCCTATGCGCGACCAACCTCGCGGAAACGTTCGGCTGTCTGGCCATGACGCTGGAGATGCCGTTCAAGGACAATGCGGACGCGCCGGACGACCGTGCGGGATGGTCGCCCGAGCGCAGCAAAATATTGGGCAATTCCTGTCTGACGGCCGTGCTCGCCGTGGTCGACGATTTGCGATGAACGCGGGCTAGCAGGCTAATGGCGATTTCTTGCAGGCCCGGTCGCCGCTGATCATCATGCTTTGCGCGTCCCTTTGGCGGCGCAGCCCGATCAGCTGTTCCTTGATATGGAAAACGGTTTCCTTGAAGCGCGTGAGCTCCGCGCCCTTCAAGCGGTTGCCGGCGGGCAGCCGCACGGTCTGAGGATTGACCTGCCGTCCATTGCGGATCACCTCATAGTGCAGGTGTGGGCCGGTGACCCGTCCCGTCGCGCCGATATATCCGATAATTTGGCGTTGCTTCACGCGGACGCCGGCTTTTATACCGCGCGCGATCTGTCGCATATGCGCATAGGCGGATTTATAGGCGCCGTTGTGGCGGAGGCGGATGTACTTGCCGTAGCCGCCGGCCCAACCCGCTTTTTCCACCACGCCATCACCGGCGGCGTATATGGGCGTGCCGGGCGGCGCTGCGAAATCGACGCCGCGGTGAATTTTCGTGTAGCCGAGTACCGGGTGCTTCCGGCGACCGAAGCCGGAACTGATACGGGCCGCGTCGGTCGGTGTACGCAGCAGGCTTTTCTGCGCGCTCTGCCCGGTCTCGTCGAAATAGTCGTTGAATCCGCTCTCGGTCTTGAAGCGATACAGCGTCATCGTATTGCCGCTCAAGGTCATCGACGCGACCAGGATGTCGCCGTTGCGGACCGGCGTGCCGGCTTCGTCATTGAGGATTTCATAGGATAGTTCGAAGGCATCGCCCGGTTGGATGTCACGTTGGAAATCGACGTCGAAACTATAGAGGTTGATCAGGTTGGTCAGGATGGCGGCCGGAACGGCGGCCCGTGTCCCAGCTAAATAGAGGCTGGAATTTATGGTGCCGCGGCCATAAGCCAATTGGGGCGTCAGCGTTCGATGGTAGACCTCGGCCGCGAAGTTACCGCCGCCCTCGTTGATCACCGAGACGTCTTTCTCTGGGCCGGCAATAAAATCTATAGAGATCAACGAGACCCGGCCATTCCTATGGACCGGCGGCTGGAGTTGCAGGAAAATTTCGAAGCCCGGTTTTAGCTGGCGCGGGTCATAGACTTTGGTCAAGGCGCGGATCGCTCGTTCGGCATCGCGGGTGGGAACGCCTGAGCGGGTCAACACGGCCTTTAGGGTATCGCCGCGGCGAACGGTAACATGGGCGTCCACCGCGACCGGCGGCAGTTCGGCGGGTGCCGACAGAGGAGCCGCGCCGAGCGTTTCGGAATTTTCCGTATCGCTGGCGCGCGGGTTTGTGCTGGGAAACCAGGTATTGAATTGTGCGCCGTCTTCGAAAAACCAGTTCTTGCGCGCCGGCAATTCGCCATTCTCGTCCGAGCCGGTCGGCACAGCAGAGTTCGCGTCCAGCCGCTCTTCCGCCGCAACACTTATGGCGTTGCATGAGGCCAAGAGGGTCAAACCGGCAAGTAAGTTTGTAAGAAATTGCCTCATAAATTGCGGTAATTCATGGTTTTACTGTCGCGTCGCGGCTTTATTATCCAATGTAGGGTAGGATGTAAATGGCGATTGCTACGGCGCGTCGGCGCGGCAGGGAATACTCTTTCGAATGAGGTGCAGCAATACCTTGCAAACTATGAGGTATCGTCTTTTGGCGCCGTCTATAGATTAGGCGGCCAAACTGATTGGCGCGCACCCGCCACAATTTTTCTGGCGGTTCTTGTCGGTTTATTGCATTCGGTTGAAATAACGGAATTTTTCGAGAATGGGTGTTTTTATAAATCTTTCATAAAGCAATTGACATGCCCGGTAGCCGGGCGTATAAGCCGCGACCGCTGCGTTGATAAAGTCTGTCGACGCGGCGGCGGGGGAGTTGCGCGAAATCACGCAGTCTCCCATGTTTTTTGACATTGTTGATATTTAGGAAGGGATGCGTGGGCGGCGTGTTTGCGTTTTTGGCGTGAATACGGTGTTTATGTATCTCTTTTCAGCTTCGTTTTTTATGCGAGCCTGAGAAGTTTTAGATGATGGCGTGTTTAT
>CAYYBI010000260.1:0-3046 GCA_964469835.1 uncultured Rhodospirillaceae bacterium | reverse complement strand
ATGCGGCGGTGCTCGGCCTCGCTTAGGTGTTCGCGGGTGCGGCGCGCGTCGGCAATGTCGCCGGTGAGCAACTGCGCCTCCGCAATTGCAAGATAGCTGTGTTCGCGAAGTTCGCCGGTCTTGCTCTGCGCCAGTGCGAGGGCGGCGTCGGTCTTCCCCGAGATGACGAGCAGTCTCAGATAGGCGGTGGTCGCCGCGCCACCGAGTTTGCCGACGCCCCGGCATTCGACGATGGGCTGAATTTCGGCGAAGGATCCGGCGATGGCGTCCAAGTCGCCGAGCGCGTATCTCGCATCGACCACCTCAAGCAGTGCATTTGCCTTTGCGGCGAAACGGGCCGGGATCTTGACTGTCGGTTGCGCGTCGCCGAGCCTCTGCAGTCTGTAGATATTCTCGATCTCTTTTTTGAAGAAATTCTTATCTTTCGGTTCGCCTTGAAGGTTCCTAGGCCATGTGGACGAATTGACTCAGGTAACGTTCTGAGGATTGAACGAAGCCGCTGGCGCGGCGCGAGGGGCAGGTTGGGATTATTCGCCTCCTTGCTGAGATGATCATGGGCGTTGGAGCCCAACTCTCAGACAGGAGGTTTTCAGATGGCCCATATCAGCCCTCTTAGGCGTCGGATGATCGACGACATGACGATCCGCAATCTTTCGCCGGCGACGCAACGGTCCTACCTGCACGCGGTATCGAAGTTCAGCCGGCATTTCAGGCGCTCGCCGGACACGCTTGGCCTTGAGGAGGTTCGCGACTTTCAGGTTCACCTCGTCTCGAAGGGCGTCTCATGGGGGTCGCTCAATCAGGCCGTTTGCGCCTTGCGGTTCTTCTATGGCGTCACGCTGGGTGAGGCGGCGATCCCGGAGCGCATTCCCTACGCCCGGACGCCTCGCAAGCTGCCAGTGGTGCTGAGCACCGACGAGGTGGTGCGGTTTCTCGAAGCCGTCTCCGGCCTGAAGAGCCGGGCGGCACTGACCACCGCCTATGCGGCGGGGCTGCGAGCCTCGGAAGTGGCGGGACTGCTGATCGAGGATATCGACAGTGATCGCGGCGTCATCCGGGTCCGCCACGGCAAAGGGGCCAAGGATCGCGACGTGATGCTGTCGCCACAGTTGCTCGGCCTCCTGCGAACATACTGGCGGCTCGCCCGGCCACGAAAGTTTCTGTTTCCGGGCCGCGACGAGGGTCGGTCGATCAATCCGACCGTGCTACACGCCGCCTGCCGCTCGGCGGCGAAGGCGGCGGGGCTGAGCAAGCGGGTGACGCTGCATACGCTGCGCCACAGCTTCGCGACGCATCTTCTGGAGAACGGCGCCGACATCCGGATCATCCAGGCGCTGCTCGGGCACGCCAACCTGTCCTCGACGGCGCGCTACACCCATGTTGCTTCGCATACGATCCGGGCGACGCCGAGCCCGCTCGACCGCCTGTCGGTGGAGGTGATGCCGCCGGAATAGGGGCGTGGCCCGTCCCGGGCGCCGCTCCGAAAGGCCGGGGCTGGAGGTCGCCGACATTCTACACCGTCATGGCGCCGCCTACGCCCGCGCCCATGAGGGCCATCTTGGCCGTGTCGAGAAACGGGTGATGAGCGCGATCACGGCCTGTCGCACCGCCGCGCTCGGCGGCCATGTTGAGGCCTGCGGCGATTGCGGCGCGATGCGGATCGCCTACAATTCCTGTCGCAACCGGCATTGCCCGAAGTGTCAGGGGCCCGCCCGCGCAGCCTGGCTCGCCGCGCGCCAGGTCGAACTCTTGCCCGTGCCCTATTTCCATGTCGTCTTCACCTTGCCGCAGCCGGTCGCAGCGATCGCCTTCCAGAACAAGCGGTTCGTCTATGCGATCCTGTTCAGGGCGGCGGCCGAGGCGATGACAACACTGGCGGCGAACCCGCGGCACCTCGGCGCCGGGATCGGCGGTCTCGCCGTCCTGCACACCTGGGGCCAGGCGCTGACCCATCATCCTCATCTCCATTGCGTCGTCCCGGGCGGCGGCCTCGCGCCGGACGAGGCGCGCTGGATCGCGAGCCGTCCTGACTTCTTCTTGGCGGTCAAGCCGCTCGCATGCCTGTTCCGGCGGCTGTTCCTCGAGCGGCTGGCGGCGGCCTTCGCAGCTGGCGAGCTCGGCTTCTTCGGCGAACTTGCGCCGCTCGCCTATCCCGCGGCCTTCGCCGAACGTCTCACCGCCATGCGGCGGATCGACTGGGTCGTCTACGCCAAGAAGCCCTTCGGCGGCCCCGCGCAGGTGCTCGCCTATCTCGGCCGCTACACGCATCGCGTCGCCATCGCCAACTCCCGCCTCATCGCCCTCGACCAGACCCATGTCGCCTTCACCTGGAAGGACTATCACGACGGCGGCGCGACCAAGGTGATGCGGCTGCAGGCGGGAGAGTTCATCCGCAGGTTCCTCCTCCATGTCCTGCCCGACGGTTTCCACCGCATCCGCTACTTCGGCTTCATGGCGAACGCGCATCGCGCCGTAAAGCTGGCGCTCTGCCGGTCACTCAGCGGAGCCGACGGTGAAGACACCGCGGCGCAAAGCGCGGCGCCGTCGGCATCCGACCCATCGGGCAAGATCGCCGCCGCCATCCCCGCCTGCCCCCATTGCGGTGGCGTCATGCGCATCGTCGGCTGCATGCCGCACAGCTTCCACCGGCCCGGCCCACGCGCGCCGCCGCCCACGAGCGCCCCGCCATGAACCGGATCACGACGAGAGCGCATCCATTGTCCGATCCTCGCATACGCGCCCTGCCGACGATCCGCGACAGGACCGGTCCGGCGTGCGCGGCTCGTCACCGTCGATCCCCGTCGTGGCGATCTTCGGCGTTCGGAAGGTGCGACAGGCGTTCCGCCACCGCCGCGCGGGTCTGCGACGCACATCAAACAAGGCCAGCGTCAGCACGAACTTCGGCCTACGGCAGCGCCCGCAGCCAAGGACGGCGTCTTCAATCCCCATAGCAGCGCGCCCACGATCCGCGCCTTCGTTCAATCCGGCTTCAATGAGGTCGCAACGCCCCTGACAGCGCGCCGCAACCTCACAGAACCCTCCAGAC
>CAYYBI010000259.1:0-4187 GCA_964469835.1 uncultured Rhodospirillaceae bacterium | reverse complement strand
GTCCTCGATCTGCCCGCCCCAGAACGTGTGATCGGCGCCGGTGCGTGGGCGTGTCCTGGGAATACCGCGCGCCCGTACAACGGGCGATCGCTAGAGCGTGCCCTCGATGACGTATTTGAGGACCCGCACCACCTGCTCCGGCGAGTCCGCCGTTGCCAGCGCCGCGCCGTCGACTTCCTTCAGCGCGTGGGTCAACGCCGGGTCGTGCAGGGTCACCACCGGCGTGCCAAGCGCCGCCGCATACCCGGCGTCGAAGGCCGCATTCCATTGCCGGTACTTATCGCCAAAGCGAACCACTACGACATCCGACCGCTCGATCATCGTGCGCGTGCGAATGGCATTGAGTTTGGCGCCCTTATGGTCCTTCCAGAAGGGTTCGCTCTCCTCGCCCAGGATGGCGACGCCGCAATCGTCGCTGGATTCATGGTCGGTGACCGGCGCCAGGAATTCGACCGGAAGCCCGGCCTCCCTGACCCCCGTCTCGATCCGTTCGCGCCAGTCGGTATGAATTTCGCCCGACAGGTAGACCGTAAGCTCCGGTTCCAAATCGCTCTCCTCAATAGATATCCCGTTCCAGATTAAGTTCGGACGCGCACCATGCCACACCGCACCGGGAATTCCCGGCCCATGGCGTCGCGCGATAATCGACCATTTATGATTGAATTTCCAGCAATCGCGAACCGGAGGCAACCAACTTCATGACCGACGACTGCTGTTTGCCGGAACGCACGAGCGGTCGGCGGCGGGATTGGCGTTTCCGGCGCGAGTTTTACACGGTCCCGGCAGTCAACATCGGCGAACGGCACCGCACCGCCGCAGCCCGATGATCGACCGGAACCGGAACGGGCGCGTACGATGGGCCTTTTCCGGGCTTGCGTTCGGTGGTAACTAACGATACCCCGATCCGGGGCGCTTCCCGGCCAGCGGAAACTGGCCATCGGCGATAAGGGGGTCTTGTGACCAAGGAAGACCTGATCGAGCTTGACGGCACCATAAAGGAACTGTTGCCCAATGCGACGTTCCGCGTGGAGCTGGACAATGGGCATGAGGTTCTGGCCCACACATCGGGCAAGATGCGCAAGTTTCGTATCCGCGTTCTCGCCGGGGACCGGGTCACCGTTGAAATGACCCCATACGACCTGACCAAGGGCCGTATCATCTTCCGGTTCAAGTGATTGCGCGATGACGCGCCAAACACTCATCCACCTGCTGGCGACGCTGATCGCCTGGACGGCGAGGCTGGCCCCCGCGGTGGCCGTCGGCTCGTTGCTGTTCGTACTGGACGGCGGGCTCCGATGGCTGGGTCTTTTCGGCCTGCCCCTGCTGCTTCTGGCGCTCCGTGGCGGCAGCCTCGGATGTGGACCGCGCGGCTGCGGCCTGGGTGGCGACGGGGCGCCGGGCAACTGGCCGGCCCCGTGATTCGCTGATTTCTGGCGGCGTTCATGGCCCCCCGGTCCTACACCAAATTGCGTCGCGAGCTGATCGACACCTGCCTTGCCATGAACCGGCTGGGCATCAACCAGGGCAAGGCAGGCAATGCCAGCGTTCGCGTGCCGGAGGGTTTGCTGATCACGCCGAGCGGCCTGGCGTACGACCGGATGAAATCGGACGATATCGTCACCGTCGACTCGGAAGGTCGGGCGCACGGAACCGGTACGCCATCGAGCGAATGGCGCTTCCATTTCGACATCATGAAGAGCCGCGAGGACGTCAATGCGGTGCTCCACGCCCACCCGCCGTTTTGCACGGCGCTGGCCTGTCTGGGCATGGAAATCCCGGCCTTTCACTACATGGTCGCGGTGGCGGGCGGCGACTCTATCCGCTGTGCACCATACGCGACCTTCGGTACCCAGGCGTTGTCCGACAACGCGCTGCGCGCGCTCGACGGAAGACGGGCCTGCCTGCTGGCGAACCACGGCATGATCTGTGTGGCCGGCGGAACCGGCGCCGCCCTGGACCTGGCCGTCGAAGTCGAGGCCCTGGCGCAGCAGTACTGGCGGGCCCTCCAGATCGGGACTCCCAGCATCCTGCCGTCCGATGAAATGCAAACGGTGCGCGCGAAATTCCGGACCTACGGCAAGCGTTGACGAAGACGGGTCAGCCTATGCCATTCGCCATCGCGAGTTTGACCGCCTGGGTGCGGTTGGAAACACCGATCTTCCGGTAGATCCGTCGCAGGTGCAGCTTGACGGTTACTTCCTCCACGCCAAGCTCCTTGCCGATCTGACGGTTCGAGATGCCCCCGACCAGCGCCGCCAGGACCTCGGCCTCACGGCGCGAAAGGTTCTTGTCGGCGATGAACTTGACGGCTTTAACGGCCGCAGACTGCGTGGTCTCGGTTCGCTTCGCGATATTCTCATAGAGCTCGGCGGGAATGAATTTTTCGCCGACTTGCATGAGTTTAATGGCGTGGAAGAACGCCGGCGCCGACAGGCTCTTGGGTATGAACCCGGCGGCACCGCGTGCCAGAGCGTTGGACCCGACTTGCGCATCCGACGCCCCGGAGAATATCGCGCAGGGAATTTGGGGAAACCGGCCCCGGACCTTGTCCAACCCCGCGATCCCGTCCATGCCCGGAAGGTCATAGTCCAGCAGAACGATCTCGACCGCCCCGTCCTGATCCATCGCATCCATGGCGTCGGCAAGCGAAGCGGCCTGCAGCACCTCCGCATCGGAATCGTTCTCTCGCACCAGCTGGGCCAGCGCATCCGCCAGCAACTGGTGGCCATCTGCAATAAGTATTTTCATCCCTTCCTCGACGACAAGCGTGTCACTGTTTCGACCGTTTATCGGTTTTTTTTCCCGTTGCCGGGGCCTATGCCAGTATTATTTTGTTTTGAAGCCAACGCACCATATAGTAATTTCAGGGCCATTGGCAGACAATATACCACGGTATTTATCAATATATTGATTATTGGGTTATCCGCATCGGATAGCGACGATACCCTGACAACCTGGAGACCTCGTATACCGGGGGCCGACGCGACCCTTAGCGGCAGGTCTGCACCTGGCCTTGAACGGGCATGAACAGTACCTAACTGCTTTGGCGGCGCCCCCCGCCGCATCCGCCTGGCGCCGTTTTGATGCCATCGAATTCGGGAGATTCAAGGTGCTTCGAGCCGCCCTCGTCCTGATCATGGTCGCCCTTCCCGCGATACCGGCGCTCGCCCAGGCAGAGTTCGTCGTCGCGGTGCGGGACGTTTCCGACCGCAAGGCTGTATTCGGAACCGTCCAGAGCGTCGACGTGGTCGCCGCCCGTGCCCGCATCGGCGGTACAGTCCGCGGCCTGTCCATCGATGAAGGGTCTGCCGTCAGTTCCGGCGAAACCATTGCGACCGTCGAGGACCCGAAGCTGGGCCTGCAACTGGCCGCGATCGACGCGCGGATCCGCTCGCTCGACGCGCAAAAACAGCTGGCGCGGTTGGAATACGACCGGCTGAGCAGTCTGCGCAAATCGGGCACAATCAGCCAGGCACGGCTGGATGAATCGCAGACCAACCTCAACGTGGTTACCGGCAATCATGCCGCGCTGATTGCTGAACGTGCGGTGGTGGCAGAGAGCCTGGCCGAAGGGGCGGTGCTGGCCCCGGGCGATGGCCGAGTCCTGCGCGTCGCGGTGACCGAAGGGTCGGTCGTCCTGCCGGGCGACACCATCGCGAACGTCGCTGCGGAACGCTACGTCCTGCGCATCGAGCTCCCGGAACGGCATGCCCGGTTCATCCGCGCCGGCGACGAAGTGCTGGTCGGCGCGCGCGGTCTCGCCGCGGACGCGGGAAACGACGTCCGCACTGGGCGCATTACCCAGGTTTATCCGGAAATGATCGGCGGCCGGGTAATTGCCGATGCCGAGGTCGACGAGCTGGGCGATTACTTCGTCGGCGAGCGCACCCGTGTCTATGTTGCGACCGGGCAACGCCAGACGATTGTCGTTCCGCTGGACTTCCTGCGCCGTCGATACGGTGTCACCTTCGCGATCGTCAAGGGCGAGGGAGAGGTCATGGTGCAACCGGGCCAGCGCGCCGGTGACGAGGTTGAGATTCTGGCCGGGCTCAGGCCCGGTGACATCCTGCTGAAACCCTAGGCCCGCGGATCGCACCATGAACCTGGGAATTTCAGGGCGGTTGACCCAATCGTCGATCTCCTCGCCACTGACGCCGCTGCTGCTGATTGCGGCGATCCTGGTGGGG
>CAYYBI010000258.1:0-2592 GCA_964469835.1 uncultured Rhodospirillaceae bacterium | reverse complement strand
GTGTCTTTCGAAACAGCCCGCCGCCCTCATAGGGCCGGTTGACCAGCACGGCGACACCGCGGTCGGCGGCATAGGGCAAAAATTTTTCCTCCGCCGCGCGGCTGCCGATCGAATAGGCCATCTGTACGAAGTCGAGGTCTTCCGCGCGCATCACCGCCATCAGCTCGTCCAGGCCGGAATCGGTGTAATGGGTAATGCCGATATAGCGGAAGGTGCCGGCTTCCTTCCACTGCCGCAGGGTTTGCAGATGGGTCCGCCAGTCGACCAAATTATGGATTTGCATCAAATCGATATGCGGACTTCTGAAGTTTTCGAGCGACTCCTTCATCTGGCGAATGCCCTTGGTTTCGCCCCAGGTCCAGACCTTGGTGGCGAGAAACGCCCGGTCGCGCGCGTCCATGGCGGCGAGCAGGTCGCCGACCACCGCTTCCGACCGTCCGTACATCGGCGAGGAATCGATGACGCTGCCGCCGCCCTCGAACAGCAGCCGCAGCACCTCCTGCCGTTGCGCGCGGGCATCGGTGTCGTTGCCGATGTTGAAGGTTTGCCAAGTGCCGAGCCCGACGACCGGCAGGCGCTCGCCGCCCTTGGGGATTTTGCGGGTCTGGATCGATGTCGATTTCGCCATGGCGCCCTCCCAACCGCCGAGCAACGCCGCGCCGCCGGACACGGCCAGGCCCTTGAGAAAGACCGCCCGGCTGAATACCGGCGCTTTCGGCACGCTCACTTATATCTCCCGCTTAGCCGGGCATCTCAGGAGCGCGCGCCTTGTAGAGCCCGCCATCCTTGGTCTCGAAGATACTCTGCTGCAGCGCCAGCGCCTCGGGCGCGGCATTCACGCGCGGCCGCGGTTCCAGCGCGAAATGGCCGTGCGTATCTTCGCCGCGCACCAGCATCGCGCTGTCGTGCTCTTCCTTGATCTGGCGCACCGACGGCTTGATATAGCGGATTGCAAACCCGATCCGCCGGCCTTCCGACGGGTTCGGATTGGAGCCGTGCACCGCCAGTGTGTGGAACAGGCAGGCTTCGCCCGGCGCCATGATCAGGTCGACCGCATCGGCCTCGTTCACCGCCACATGTTGGTTGTGGTTCAGCATGTTGTTTGCGTCGGGGATTTTGTGGTGTTCCAGCATGGCGGTATGGGTACCCGGCACGATGCGGAGACAGCCATTGTCAATCCGGCTCGGCGTCAGCGCGATCCAGACCGATACGGTGTCTTCGATCTGGTCGAGCCCCCAATACTCCGAATCCTGATGCCAGGAGACGAAGGCGGGATCGCGGGCGTTCTTGATGAAGAACGACGTGGCCCAGCACAGCAGGTTGGGTCCGAGTACGCCTTCCACCGCGTCGAGCACCCGGGGGTGATGCACCATCGCGTCGGCCCAGGTCAGCACGAGGTGGCATTTGTGGCGCAGGATAAACCCGGCTCTTTCACCGAAATCGCGCTCGAAATCCTCGAGGCCGGCAAGCGCCGTCGCCGCTTCGTCGCGAGTCAGCAGTGGCAGCGGCGTGAGATAGCCGTCGCGCCGGTAGGCGGCGAGGTCGGTGTCGGTGAGCGTGACCATGACGATGGAAAGGGTAACACGTCATGCAGCCCCTGCTAAGCAGATGGCGCAGGATTTCCAAGGCTGCAACGGGAACCAATTTGGGCCAATTTTTATGTTTTGCATGAAATCACTACCGTAATGGTAGTAATTATAGTATATAATTCTATTTTTGGAACCATACATGTTGCTTGAAAGGGTGCCGTTACGATGACCTGCGCAATGCGTCTTATTCCGACCCTTATATTAGCGATAGTGATCTCAACGGCGGCGGTCGCCGATACAGCTGAGCGATGCAAGGAATTTGTGGATGTTCCAGCAGCGAGCCCAGATAAGGACGTCAATTCCAAGATTTCGAATACTGCAATTCGTAAGTTCATCAAATATGCGGGGGAAAACGTAGAAGTCGAAAACACCTATCACTTCGTGCGTCGGACCGTTTGGGTTGGGTTGTCAAATGCGGATAAGGCCACGTACGAGGAAGGCGAATACAGATTCTCCATTTGGCGGCAGGTACTCCTCATGCAATGTGTGCTCCTGGCGGAATCGACAGCACTCTCGAACTCCGAAAAGACGAACGCGATTGATAAATTGCTATCTAAGAGGTCTCTTAGGCAGCCGCCGCAAATCCGCCAAATTCCTAAACAGTGATCTTAGTTGGCTGAGGGTGGCGTACAGCATTGGCGCCACTTCAAGAGGGCGCAATTTACTCCACCACCGCTTCCTTGTACCGCCGGATCGCGTCGATGTGGGCGTCGGGGCCCTTGAGCCCGGCCTTCATGGTGTTGACCGACAAATGCGTCGCGCCGATGTCCTGCCACGCCTTGTAGACCTGCACCCAATCCTCGGGCGTTTGCTCGGCGACCGACGACCGGCCCTCGATGCCGATGGCGGCGGGGTCGCGGCCGGCTTCGCGGGCGTAGCCGTGTACGCGGGCGATCAGTTCGCGCGGGTCCTCGGTGCGGCGCGGTTGCGCCCCGGTGCGCGACAGGACGGGGTCCATCGACTGGAACTGCGGCAGCCAGCCGTCCCCCATCCGGCCGATCCG
>CAYYBI010000257.1:0-3196 GCA_964469835.1 uncultured Rhodospirillaceae bacterium | reverse complement strand
ACGAGGCGCAGCACGTCGTCCAGATGCTGCAACGGCAGTCCCCAATCCATCATCATGGTGATGCCGCTCCGGCGCGGCTTCTCGGTACTGCGCTGCGCCGGCAGCGGCACCATTTCAAACGGACGTTCGGTCATTGCGCGTCTCCCCTGTTGCGGCGGGCCCTTCGATAATCATAGGCGCGCGCTGCGCCCGATGACAGCGCGGCAGGCACGCCGTATGGTCTATCAAAGAAACGAAACCGAGGCTTCGCGATGCGCATTACCCTGCTCGGCACCGGCACGCCCACCCCGTCGCTCAAACGCATGTGCTCCGGCTACCTGGTCGAGACCGGCGACGACGTGATCGTTTTCGATCACGGCGCGGGCGCGCATCACCGGCTGCTCGAGGCCGGCTACACCGCGACCGACTGACGCATTTCGTCTGCAGTCATCTGCACTACGATCATTGCATGGACTATCCGCGCCTGCTGATCACGCGCTGGGATCAGGGCGGCGGCAAGATTCCCGAACTGAAGGTGTATGGCCCGCCGGGCATGGCACGCACGACGGGTCTGCTGATCGACGACGACGGCGTGTTCGGCCCCGACCTGATCGCGCGGACCAACCACCCGCTCAGCATGGACGTTTACCGCAACCGCGGCGGCGAAGGCGCGCGCGCCCGGCCCGCCCCCGTGGTCGCCGAGTTGCGCAGCGGCGATACGGTCGAGGAGAACGGCTGGACACTGACAGTCGCCAGCGTGCCCCATGTGCAACCCTATCTGGTCTGCTACGGTTTCCGCCTCGACACGCCCGAAGGGTCCTTCGTGTATTCCGGCGATTGCGGCCCGTGCACGGCAATGGAGAAACTGGCAACGGGCGCGGACGTGCTGGTGCATATGTGCCAGTACATTACCGGCACCGAACCGTCGGAAGCCTACACCAAGGGCTGTATGGGGCATCGCGAATTGGCCGAGCTCGGCGCCAAGACCGGCGTGCGCACACTGGTCATGAGCCACATGCTGCTGCAAATGGACGTGCCCGGCGTGAAGGAAAAACTGATCGCCGAGATGCGGGAAATCTACAAGGGCAACCTGATCTGGGGCGAAGACCTGCTGCAGGTGCCGCTCGAGGATCCCGTGCCCGCGAAGATGGATTGATCTCCGCCGGTGCTGCAATTCATACATACTATGGTAGGCAATGAACCGCGCAATCGCGTTGATATCGGCGGCATGGATGATATACAACCATGCGTGCGTAAAAAGAAGCGGACTCGCTCCGTCGAGGCGTGTGATGGGTGGCAATTACCTATGTGCAATATTCGTATAAAATTTTAACGATCAAAATCATGCCCATAAATACAATCACATACGAACCCGGCCTCGAATTCCCAGAATGGGATTTCGTGACCACCGCCGAGCATCAGGCGGCAAAGCTGGCCTGTTGCGGCATCGATCCGGCGCTCTATGGCGACCGGCTCGATATTACCGTGCTCGCGCTCGCCACCATCCTATCCGCGAAGCAGGCCGGCATCTCGATCAACGGCAGTGTGCACATGGCGCAATTCTTCGACATGCGCGAACCGGTAACACTGGGTGAGGCCCTGACCGTGCGCGGCGAAGTCATGGAGATGGTCAAGGAGCCCCGCGGCCATGTCGTCGCAAGCCGGTTCGACTTCGCCCGCGCCGATGGCAGCGTGCCGGTGCGCGCCGCCCGCAGTTCCCTGGTGCTCGACCCGGCGGTCGGCGCCAAGCGGAGCGGCAAAAAGAAACCGGGTTCGGACGGCGACCCGCGCGACGGTATGACGCTGACTGCGACGCATCAGCTCATCCCCGAACAGGTTGCCGCCTATAGCGACGAAGCGGACAATCTGATCCATTCGGACCCCAAGACCGCACAAGCTTTCGGTTTCCGCGCACCGATCGCCGCCGGGCTGATGGCAGTCCGCTTCATGATGGCGGCGCTGTGCGACCCGACACCGCCGGACCGGCTCAAGATCCGCATCCGCTTCCGCCGTCCAATGTTCTGGGACGAGAAAATGGAGCTGTGGGCGCGGCGCGCCGCCGGCGGCCCGATCGAGGCGATCTCCCTGATCAATCCCGATGGCAAGCTTGCAAGCGAAGCCGTGGTCGAAGAAGTCGCCTATCGCGGTTGATCCCCTTTCCGCGTGCACCCTTCCGGGTCTAAACTCCCTTATCGCAAATTCATCGTTCTGCACCGACCGCACGCACCGCCGCGCGGTCTCAAGGGAGGAAGACCATGCCCTATCAACCGACAATGCTTGGAACCCGTTACATGGTCGCCGCTGGCCATTATCTGGCGGCACAGGCCGGATTTAACATGCTTGAGGACGGCGGAAATGCGGTCGATGCGGGGGTGGCGTCGGCGATGGCCCTTGCGGTGGTCCAGAGCGATATCGTCAATGTCGGCGGGGTCGCACCGATGATCCTGTATTTGGCCGAAAGCAACGAGGTGATAACCATAAGCGGCCTTGGCTGGTGGCCGAAGAAGGCGGACCTCGACCTGTTCATCCGCGAACACAACGGCACCGTGCCCGCCGGCGTGCGCCGATCTGTGATCCCCGCCGCGCCGGACGCCTGGCTCACCGCGCTGATGCGGTACGGCACGAAGAGCTTTGGCGAGGTGGCCGAGGGCGCCATCCGCTGCGCCCGCGAAGGATTCAGCATGCATGAGACGATGGCCGGGACGATCGAGAGCGCCAAGGACGGCTACGCCAACTATCCGAGCAATATGACAATCATGCTGCCGAACGGCCGCGTGCCGGAAATCGGCGAAAACTTCGTGCAGGCCGACCTCGCCCGTTCGCTGCAATACATGGTGGACGAGGAAACGGCGGCCGCGGCTAAGGGCGACCGCGAAGCCGGGCTCAAGGCGGCGCGTGCTGCCTTCTACGAAGGCGACATCGCCAAGGCCATCGCCAAGTTTCACCGTGAGGAAGGCGGGCTGATCACCGAGGAGGATTTACGTGAATTCCACGTCGCCATCGAGGAACCGGTCAAGCGGAGCTATTGGGGCATCGACGTCTACACCTGCGGGCCGTGGTGCCAAGGGCCGTCGCTGCTGCAAATGATGGCGCTCGTCGAAGGCTATGACCTCAAAAAAATGGGGCATAATTCCGCCGACTACATTCACACCGTATCCGAGGCAATCAAGCTCGTCTTTGCCGATCGCGAGCGCTATTACGCCGACCCGCGCTTCGT
>CAYYBI010000256.1:0-7021 GCA_964469835.1 uncultured Rhodospirillaceae bacterium | reverse complement strand
CCCCCGTGACGGTGAAGCAGGCGGCCATTCGCACTTGCATCGGAACAAGCGCAGTCAATGCTGCATGTATTAGAGATCAATTTCAGTGCGCCGGAAACGGTTGATAAAGAAGGGAAAACAAATTTGAAACAAAAATTTCAGGCCGGCGCGATCGCCTTCAGAATTCTAAATCAAGAACTCCGCATCCTTGTCGTTTCGGCTAAGCGAACTCCCGATACCTGGATATTCCCTAAGGGTCACGTCGAATGTGACGAATCGGTCGATGCCGCGGCAATCAGGGAGCTTCGCGAGGAAGCGGGTATTGACGCAGTCCCCGCCGGGCACATCGGGTACTCAATACTCCTTTTGAATGGCACCCGAATTCTCGTGGAATATATTTTAGCGGAGTACCAGTCAGACGTCGGCTCAAATGAAAACCGAGAAATTCGATGGTGTAGCTTTGATGAAACCTTGGAAATTCTCTCTTATGAATACACCAAAGGCATGCTTAGAAAAGCTCGACCCATAATCGAGAATCGATTGCTTTCCTGTCCTTCTAAAATTTGACACGGCTAAAATTGACACGACCGTCAGAAATAATTTTTGACCCGCGGATTATGGCATTGGGCAGAAAAATATCTTCGCCCCAGAAGCCGGTTATCCAGCATGTCTCATGCAATTTCCGCATTTCCATTGTTTAATTTAGACGCTTAACGAAAAGTTGTTCTCACGAAGCCGATTGCATTGCCCACTCTGCTTCACTGCCGACGATTTCATCGATCAGCGCACGCTGAGCGCGCCAGCCCAAAATCTCAGCGGCCCGCTGGGCATTTGCGACGGACTCAACTGGATCGCCAAGGCGCGGCGGGCCTTCCTCGACAGGAACGGGCCGTTTCAGCGCCCGTTCCGCAGCTCCAATGACCTCGCGAACCGAATGGCCCCGGCCAGTGCCGAGGTTAACTGTCACGGATTGTCCCCCCGAGAGCAGATACTCCACCGCAGCGACATGGGCTGTCGCAAGATCGCAGACATGGATGAAATCGCGGATCGCTGTACCATCGAAGGTTTTGTGATCGGTTCCAAAAATCGTGATCGGCGACCCGTTACCCAGCGCCGCCCTCAGCACCAATGGAATCAGATTGGTGGCAGTGCCCCGGTGCGGCCCCAATTCTCCTCCGGGGTCGGCCCCAGCCGCATTGAAATAGCGTAATGCGGCCCAACCGATGCCATGAGCCCGGCCAAAATCGGCGATCAATTGTTCCGCCATGCGTTTTGAGTGCCCATACGGGTTGATTGGATTGATCGGGTGCTCTTCTGGAATCGGCAAATACTCAGGATTGCCATAAACCGCTGCACTGCTGGAGAAGACCAGATTGCGAATACCGCATTGCTGCATGGCGCTTAATAGCGTGAGCGTGCCAGCCACATTGTTTCGATAATATTTACCAGGTTGAGTGACCGACTCCGCTGCATCGATATAGGCGGCAAAATGCAGCACCGCGTCCGGTTGGTACTTCTCCAGTACAGTTCCGAGCCGATCTTGATCACACACGTTGCCAATTTCCAATGGCCCCCATTTCACGTAGTCTCGGTTTCCCCGTTCCATCGAGTCATAGGTGACGGGCTCATGCCCGGCGCGGGCCAGTGCCTGGCAAGTATGGCTCCCGATATACCCGGCGCCGCCGGTAACTAGAAAGCGTGCCATTCCAGATTCTCCAATTCGAGGTGTCGTTGCACGACCGTGCCCCCTCAACATGCACTCATCTTACTGAATTTATAGGGTCCACGAAGGTCAAATTTGGCTTACCCGACCCTCACCTTTGGGGGGCTGCACGGGTATTGCGCCGATGGACGGAATCGCCAATCGGTCCCGCCAGCTCGGCCTTAGGCCTGTTCGAATACGGCCACGCCGAATAGCCGCCCGTCCTAGAATTCGCTCACAAAACCTTGCACTGGAGCACCCTCAGGGGTGCGTGTTTGCGATTGCGGTGACGCCGGTCATGTATTTGGAGTGCCGGCTGACGCGTATGGGGATCGTTTGGAGGATGCTGTTGGCGCGTTCGCGATCGTCGCGCGCAAACTTGAATTCGACGACGATGATCGGCGCCAGGTTGGCCCGCCGGTTAAAATTCGGCATCGGCTTGTAGCGCTGATCGTAGACCGTCAGGCCCGAATCGATGGTCGCCCGGATACGCTCATCGGCGGACACGTAGTATTCGCGCGAATATCGATTGAGCAAAATCGGACAGGGGTGCGTGCCCAGCCATTCACGGCCCTCGGCGGTCGCCTGCGCCATCAATTTGCGGCGAATACCCGTCCAGGTGTCGCCGGCGGCATAGGGCGCCGACACCACCGGCAGGCGCAGTTTCCAACCGTAGAAATTGCGCTTGCATTTGAGTTCCAGGTCGCCCCGGTCCGGCGTGACGCTCTCGCCATACCAGCGGTAGCGCAGCTTGATGCGCTGGCTCGCACCCGAGAGGTTCTGCCCATAGGCCTGGTAATCGTAATCGTCGAAATAGATGTTATTGACCTGGCGATCCGGGAAACTGGTCCGGAAGCCAGTCTGGTTGTTGCGAAGCCAGCCCTGCAGCCGATACCGTTCGCTCAATCGCCCGACGAATTTGATCTCGTATCGGCAATCTTCCGGCACCTGTAAACTCATCGTGTCACCGCCTTACGCATGACCGTGTTGTAGAGACGGTCGACATTCAGTTTCCTGGCCACGATCCGCACACCATCGACCGTCAGCTCGCTGCCCGTCTGCACCAGCGCCCCCGGCGTCTCGGCGCCCGTGATGGTCACCGCCCGCGCGGCCAGCCGCGCACTTCCATAGACAGGCTTCTTCTGATACGCCATCAGCCCCGCCACCCGGCTCCCCTCGATCACGCTGTCCGTCAGCACCAGCGACGAGCCATCCTTGCTCGCCGCCCCCGTGCCCGCATCCTCGATCCGCAGGCCCCGCGCCTCCACACGGCTCCCCTCGCCGACCGAAAGCGCCTTGTCCGAAACGCCGATAAACCGGACACCCTCGATCGAGACGGTGCTCCCGCTCACGTCAATCCCGTCGCCCCCGCTGGTGCCCCCGATCCGCCGGTAAACACCGCCGACAATCCGCCCCGACGAAAAATCACTATCGAACGCGTCCGACGCCGTCTCCTCGATGTCCACGTCGATCAACTCAAACGTCGTCGAGACGATGTTCAACGCGTCCTCACCGCTGTGCCCCAACAGACGCACCGACGACATCTCGACCGCGCTCCGGTAAAACGTAACACCGCCGGTCAGCGACCAGCCGACCCGCGCAATGCCCGCCGTGCCCCGCACCTCCACATGACGCCACCGCGACACCGACCCTGCCTGCAACACCACAACCCCCTGCCAGCGCCCCGACGATCCCTCCAGAATCACCGGAGCCCCCTTCTCCCCCTCCAGATACAGCGGACCGTGCGCGATCAGCCCCGTCCCAGGCTTGAAACGCAGGCGCGTGCCGTTGGCAATCTCAAGGCCGGCCCCCGACGGCACCACGAGATCTTGCGCAACAACCCAATCCCCCGGCTGCACCACCAAACGACGCAAAGAGGCCTCCCAGCGCAGAAAACCGTGCTGAGACAGCGCCTCAGATACGCTCCCGGCCGGGATCGGCCGGGCACTTAAAGCCGGCACCGACCACACCGCCTCCGTCCAGACACTCTCCTCACTGCCCGCCCGGCGCGTCTCGATGACCAGCTTGAGCGGGGTCTTCGATGCCGGTGCAATGAACGGAATCAGATGCGCCTCGGCGGCGATGTCCAAGGTCTTGCCCGGCAGTCGCAGCGGCAGCTGCAGGGCGGATACCGTCTCGAAGGCCGGGCGACGTTCTCCATCCGCCCCCACCCAGGTGATCGAACGGACTTCCACCACATCCGGCATCGCATTGCGCAATTCCAGAACCGGACGGCCCCCGGTTTCCATACGATAGGCATGAATCAACTGGCTGAACGGAGGAAGCAACGGACGGCTCGCGCGGCTCAGGGCGTTCTTACGCGCTTGGGGGTTGTCCAAAGAAAGTGCGAGATTTTTCCTGCTCATGGCGCGAAGCGTTCGAGCGCGACGCTTCAAAGTTTCCAGCGGAAATTTTTCGAGGAGGGGAAATTCCTGCACCAAATGGTACCATAAGGCCTCTTCCCGCTTGGCAAGGTCGGCAACGAGATCGCCTTCCAATATCTGCTCCGTGATCTTCATGAGGGTGCGGTAGTAGCTATCGAAAACCGCCGCGTCCGCGAGCATGCGTAAGACCAACGGATACTCGATTTCAATCAATTGTTCGAATGTTCCAGGCTCCCAATATGCAAACTTTGCATCAAATGCGATCGGTTCCAGCCGCGCTGTGATTGGGTTGTAATAGAACCGTTGATTATTCCAACCGATATCATGTTTCGACGCCCACAGCTGAGCCACCGCGAGGTATTGGCCCAGGCGTTCGACATCGAAGACCTGTGAAGCTGAAAGACGGCCGTCGACGAACCCCCTGAGGAGGCCAGCGGCAATGCGATAATCTGCCCATAATGGCTCGGACTGCCGTACCCGCCCGGATTGGAAGGGCCTCACCCGTGCATTTGTATAGTCATGAAAAAAACTCTCTAAATCGTGTCCGCCGTCCCAAGCTCCCCACCTTTCCCAGGCAAGTGACTCATCGAAAGCGAGTATCACGCTTTCCCGGCGGCCTTGGGACTCAAGCAATTCCTTCGAGAAGTGCTCCTCCATCGCCATGAGCCCGATATCCGTGCCATTCACCCAAAGATTGACGAACCGGTATCGCGGCGCCAGGACGCCGAAACGACGCATGAAGTCCAAGTAGAGCGGCTGGCCATGGTATTGCCGTGTCTTCGGCGCCTGCAGCGAGAAGCGGCGCATGCCGAAAATGTGGCCGCCCCGCTTGACTGCAACACGCAGCGACCATTTCTCGGTGTTGTAGTGGTCCGGCAAGTCGCCTTTCAGGCGTATCTTAACCCGATGACTCTTTCCACCGACACGCACGCGCGCCGCAACGAAATCGTCTGGCGCCTTGACCAGAAAACCCTGCGCCAGCGCCGCGGCGCGTTTGTCATGCAGTTTTTTGAGATTTTTGAACTTGATATCCAAAATCAGCGTGGGAACGGAGGGCTCAGCCGAATACGCCTTGGGCAGATCTCTCAACCGATCCAGTATTTGTGAGACGTCGCGGCCATAGCCCTTCAAAGTCGAAATCTTGCCGGAATACGCCCCTAAGCCCAGCATTTCCTTCGCCGCCGGGAATAGATCGCCGAAACGGATGAACGCTTCCCGAGGGCCGCCGGCGCCCACCGTCAACAGCGCGCCCCCGACGGCAAAGACCAGCACGGCCCCCAGCACGACGCCAAGCCAACGCCGCCGCCCCAGCACCCGTGGACGAGACGAACGCGTAATCGTTTTGGCTGTCTCCACCAGCATCGCGAACTAGACGCTCGGCAGTTTGCTTTGATCCAGGAACGTGATCCCGACCTTCGGAAAACTTGCACGCAGCGCCGACGACAGCTGTGAAAGATCGCTCACATTCTCAACATCCACGAAATACGTCGCCTCGATCGAGCCGTCGCGTTCGTCATAGCGACGCAAATCGCACTTCACCGCATGCTCGCCAATCACCGCCTTCAACCGGTTTAGGCACCCGTCCGACCCGCCCATCTCCGCAAACGGACCGTCGATCGACAAATACAGGCTCTTCGTCTCGCGCTGCCACTGCGTCAAACGCAACATGCCGACCGCCGTCAAGATGATCCCCGCCGCGATCACCGTCGGAACCGTCTGATCCGCCCCGAGACCGAGGCCCATCGCGATCGTCAGAAACAAATACGCAAGCTCCTCCGGCTCCTTGATCGGCGTCCGGAAACGCACGATCGACAACGCTCCCACCAAGCCCAGCGAAAGCGCCAGCGAAGATTTGACCACACTGATCACCAGGATTGTCGTCAGCAAGACAAACGGAAAAACCTGACGAAACTCATCCCGGTTCGACAGCGTCGAGCCGAAGCGTGAAAAATGCCACCCCAAAACCAGCGATAAAACAATCCCGATACCGAGGTTGATCGACAACGACGCCAGCGATAGTGGCGCCGCCGAATTCAATGAAAGTTCCTGAAGCATGATACCTACGAACAAAAATGGACTAAATGAGTCAGAATCGACTCAACGATACGTGCTCTCGAAATAGAACCCGAGCCAACCCGCAATTTCGGAACGCGCAAGCGTTACCGTGAATTTGGCCCGTAAAATCCGTCTGTTCCAGAGCTAATAAGGAGTAAAGACTTTAGATCGATAGTGGATATTGAGTGTTGAAAGATTCAGTGCCTACGCTACGGCAGATCAAGCCAACCCTGCCACTTTTGCCGGGCCCTGGATAAGATGGATGCACTCCATAAGTACCCCATTTGGTTTCTATCCAACCCTAATGGGCCACATCCACGATGGGCAGGGCTCTCCGATTCCAGCACAATGATCCATGATGTACCATTGTCAGACCGAGCCAAATTGAGAGGTGGTCATGGCCCATATCTTGGCGTTAATAGTCATTCTATTCGCGTTGCCGGCGGCGGCGGACTACGCAGTCGTTGGACCGATCACCGGACAAGTTTGTGAAGGCCGGTTCTTCAGGAGCTGCAGCAACCATGAAGTTGTTGCCGTAAGCGACGAAGCACGAACAAGCGTCGACAAGCCAGTCCGCCAATTTCGCTACGTGGATTTCCACAAGGCGAAAGTCGGGCTGTGCATCCTCAACACGGCAACCTTGGGAGACCGCATCTATACGACAGACGAGACCAAGAAATTGAAAGAGATCCAGCCAGAATACGTAATTTTCAAATGCGTTAAGCGGTCCGGCTCAAAAAACTAGACGATCTGAACGCGGGCGGGCGTTTCTGATCCTTTCGTCAAACCGTCAGCACGATTTTGCCGAAATGCGCGTTGGCGCCCATATGCGCCTGCGCCGCCGCCGCGTCGTCGAGCGAAAACGACCGGTCGATCGGCAGACGCAATTCGCCGGCCTCCA
>CAYYBI010000255.1:0-3626 GCA_964469835.1 uncultured Rhodospirillaceae bacterium | reverse complement strand
TTTCGTCGGCCATGACGTCGCGCCGCTCGGTGATGTTCTCCGAGCGGGCGGCCGAAGTCTTGAAGCGGGGATCGTCGATCAGGTCAGTGCGGTTGAGCGCGTGGCACATGCCGGACCATTCCGAATCCGAGACCGCGCCCGCCGTGACGTAGCCGTCCGAGGTCGCAAAAACCAGATCCGGTGCGTGCTGGGTGGCTGCCGGGTCGGTTTCGTCGTCGGCATAGGTCAAACCGGCCATAGTCTCGGGCCAGAGGAAGGCGATCGCGGCGTCCAGCATCGCCAGGCGGACGTGCTGTCCCTCGCCGGTGCGCTCGCGCGCGAACAACGCGGACGCGATAGCCTGCGCCGCGGTGAGCCCGGTGATCTTGTCGGTGATTACCGTCCGCACCATGTTCGGCCGTCCGGTCTCGCGGTTTCCCTGGATTTCCGCCAGCCCGCTCATCGCCTGGATCACCGGGTCGTAGACGCGCTGGCCCGCGTACGGTCCGCGTTCGCCAACGCCGCTGAGCGAGACGAAGACGATGTCGGGACGGATCGCCCGCACGGCCGCCTCGCCGAAGCCCATGCGCTCGACCGTGCCGGGGCGCATGTTCTGGACGAACACGTCGGCGGTCGCCAGCAGACGCCGCAACACCTCGGCCCCGGCCTCGCTTTTCAGGTCGAGGGCGAGCGACTTTTTGCCGCGATTGCACGAGAAGAAGGCGGGTGGCACGCCGATCGCGCTCCTGTGGCGGTGGCGCATCTGCTCGCCGGCGAGCGGCTCGATTTTGATGACCTCGGCGCTCTGGTCGGCCAGCATCGCGGTGGCGACGGGACCGGAGACGATGCTGGTCAGATCGACGACGCGGATACCCGCCAAGGGTCCGGGCATTGAGTCCTCCTTGTGGTGTTGGCTACCGCGCCGTCTCGGGCAGGATTGGCCACTCGGTACGCGGCAAGTGGGCGTAATTATGTTCGAATGCCGTCTGGAACGCATCGCGCGCGATGACACGACAGCAATAGGCCATCGCCTCGTCGGTAAGTGGGATGCCGTAGCGGTTGGCCCAGAACAGCACGGTAGTCAGCAGGATGTCGGCGACGGAGAGACGGTCGCCCAGCAGGTAGGATTTGATCGCGGCTAATTCGGGCTGAACCGCGCCGATTTGCTTTAGGAAATATTCGCGGGCCGAGGACACCACCTCGGGTGCGGCGCCGTAGATGGCGTGCAGGTCGCCGTGCCGCCGGATGATATAGAGCGAATGCGCGTCGAGCTCGGTCATGATGAAGTAACACCATTCGTAGGATTTTGCCCGCTCTTCCACCGTCTCCGGGCGGTAAACGTTTGCTCCGTCGCCGTAGCGGTCAAACAGATAATTCGTGATCGCCGCGCTTTCCGACAGGCCGAGCGCACCATCCTGAAAATATGGAACCTTCTGCTTTGGATTGAGGCGGGTATAGGCGTCGGTTTTGGTTTGTCCGCTGCGCGCCTGAATCGATTCGGTCCGGTATTCGATACCGAGTTCGCGCAAGGCCCAGTGCACGCGCAGCGTCCGCGATGTGCCGATGCCCCAGACCGTAATGCCGCTATCGCTCATACTATGATTTCCTTGTCGTCGTGGCTCGTTTACCAGGGTTCCACATATGGCCGCAGATCGAGCTCATGGGTCCAGGCGTCGCGTGGCTGCGCGTGCAGCGCCCAGTAGGTGTCGGCGATACTGTCCGGCCGGGTCAATGAGTCCGGCGGCAGGGTATCCGGATCGATGCCGCGCAGCCTGCGGTAGCGTTCGTGGGTAACCGCGGAATCGACACCGGCGTCAATCACCACATGGGCGACATGAACGCCTTCCTTGCCGAGTTCGCGCGCCGCCGACTGTGCGACCGTGCGCAAGGCTGCCTTGGCGCTGGCGAAAGCGGCGAAGCCATCGCCGCCGCGGACGCTCGCCGTGGCGCCGGTGAACAGGATGGTGCCTTTCCCGCGCGGCACCATGGTGCGTGCGGATTCGCGGGCCGCGAGAAAGCCGCCGAAGCATGCCAGTTCCCAGACCTTGCGAAATAGCCCGGCGTCGGTTTCTCGCAGCGGCAGTTTGACGTTCGACGCGGCGTTGTAGACGCAGACCTCGACCGGCCCATAGTCCCGTTCGGCGCGGGCGAACAGATCCTGCACCGCGTCTTCCTGGCGCACATCGACGCCGAGTGCGACCGCGGCGCCGCCCGATGCTGCGATCTCCTCGACCACTTGCGCCGATTTTGCTGGATCGCGGCGGACCAGCAGGGTGGCGTAGCCCTCACGGGCGAACCGCCGGCCGACCGCCGAGCCGATACCGTCACCGGCGCCCAGAATGATGGCAACTCGGCTTTCGGTCATTTTTTGCCTTCCGTGATTACAGCCAGCCTTGCCCCATCATGCTACGGCGTGGCCGCACCGGCACTCAACCACAATCGGGTTTTGAAGACATAGCGGCAGAGCGAGATGTGCCGCTGCGCGGTGGTGGCGTCGCTTGGTTCGGACGATAAATCTCCCGGCATGCTTCGCTCGCCGTATGGGTGTTTTCAGTCATGTTTTGGAGAAAAGCCATGCCTCCCAAAATGTGCACCTGGACAGCGCGCGTGTCCTCGGTTTTGATGCTGGCGTTGTGGTTTTTTGAACCAGAGAAAAGCCAATGATGTTTCCTGATAGCACGCCGATCCGCCGGATCTATCGACGATGACCTATGCGAAAGATCGAATGCGCCGTGTCGCCATTGCGGTCCTAGCGTCAGTGGCAATGCTGTTGCCGGGTGTGAGTGTGGCGGCGGAACGGTACATCACAGTCGCCTCGACCAGTTCGACCGAAAATTCGGGCTTGTTCGCACATTTGCTGCCGATATTTACGGAGAAGACCGGCATTCAGGTGCGCGTGATCGCGGTCGGCACCGGTCAGGCGATCCGGCTGGCGCGAAACGGCGATGCGGATGTGCTGTTCGTGCACCACAAGCCGTCGGAAGAAAAATTTGTTGCAGATGGCTTCGGCGTGGCGCGTCACGACGTGATGTACAATGATTTCGTGCTGCTTGGTCCCGCCGGTGATCCTGCCAAGATCTCGGATATAGACGACGCCCCGGCCGCGTTTGCGCGTATCGCCGGTGAAAAAGCGATCTTCGCGTCGCGCGGCGACGACAGCGGTACGCATAAGAAGGAGCTGGGCCTGTGGCGTGCCGCCGGGATTGATCCGGCAAAAAACACCAGCGGCTGGTATCGCGCGACCGGGAGTGGCATGGGCGCCACGCTCAATACGGCCGTTGCCATGGATGCCTATGTGATGAGCGATCGGGCGACCTGGATCGCCTTTCAGAACAAGCGTGGCCACAAGATCGTATTCGAGGGCGATACCCGGCTATTCAACCAGTATGGCATCATCCTGGTGAATTCTGCCAAACATCCGCATGTGAAGGCGCGGGCCGGGCAGAAATTCGTCGATTGGCTGATTTCCGGCGACGGTCAACGCGCCATTGCTACCTATCGGCGTGGCGGACAGCAGCTGTTCTTCCCTAACGCCGGCGGCAATTCATAGGCGCTATTCCGCCGGGACTGGTTTTGCCGCCGCAATTGACGGTTCGCGCGCTCCGATCAGGGTGAAAATGATCGGAATGAACAGCAGGGTGACCAGC
>CAYYBI010000254.1:0-11466 GCA_964469835.1 uncultured Rhodospirillaceae bacterium | reverse complement strand
AGGCTACGCCGAGTTCTTTATGAGTGCGCTGCGCGACCTCGCAGCTAACCTTGATGTCATGTTCGATTTCCAAATCAAAACGATCAGGTAGTTTTGCAGCGTCGGCAGGTCGAAGCCGTGCACCCGACTTTGAAATATCCAGCAAAAAACAATTCATTACTTCCGCCTGTTCCCCAAAAACTACCCGACATTTCCGCAATGTTCTGATGCGAATTTCACTGCGGCGATCTTTTCGTTCACCATTGAAAACGGTGTTAATATAATCTAAACGTTTTAATAGGGTATCCATTTTAGAAACACTAAGCGATTATAATCAAAGATAAATTAACAGCCATAGAGATCGTTTGCGAGTAAGGGAAAATCCTTATTTCGGATTGACTGTTGGTACGCGAGTGAAAGCCGATTTTTGCGGCAGACCGACCCGCGCCACCACGCCCAACTCCGCCAAGTGCGCCCGGATCGCGTTGACCGGCATTGACACGTTAACTTCTGCGGTCGGCCGCAATGCGCCGCGCCATGGATCAGGCTGCAAGGCAGCTTTGCCGCCAGACGACAAAAGTCTCGGCCCGAAACGTTTTGAAGATGCGGCGCGGAAGGAGGTGGCGTTGGACATAGAAGGCGTTCTGGACGGCGGCGTGGATTGCGAGGAAGCGTTGGGCTGATCCAGCCGACTTAAACCGCTGTTGTTTTCGCTCTCGTCGTCGAACAGGCTGGTGTGAATTTTCGGCCCGATTGTTCGCCCGCAGTCCCTGATCGTGGACCGCGCAAAGCCGCTCTTTGTGGATGGCGACGGGCTACGATTTGAGCTTGTCCGTGGGGATGCGGGTCGGCGCGAAGCCCTGCTTCTTGAGTAGCTTCCGCAACAATCTCCTTGCCGATCGAGCGCAGCGTCGTCGCTGGACCAGGAAGTCGAGCACTTCGCCCTCGTCATCGACCGCCCGCCAGAGCCAGTATTTTCGATCACGGATCTTGATGACCATCTCGTCAAGATGCCAGCGCGGGCTCGGTCGAGGACGGCTGCGTCGAAGATTGCCGGCGATCAGACGCCCGAACTTCACAAACCAGCGCCGTACCGTCTCATTCGAAACGTCGATGCCACGCTCGGCCAGCAATTCCTCGACATCGCGGAACGACAGCGTGAACCGGGCATAGAGCCAAACCGCGTGCTGTATGATCAGAGGCGGAAAGCGATGCCGCTTGAAGGATATCGGGGTCATTCGGCGACGGTAGCGACACCTGCCCGACCCGGCCAGACATTTAACGTGTCAATGCCGCTGTTGAAATAGCGGAATGGATTCTTCATCCGACGAAGCTACGGACCGACACTCTCCGCAGCAACCCAAGTTGGTTTGACAGTGCCTAAGCGAATGATCCACTGGCCGTTTATGCAGGAATGAATCGAGGCCGCCCTTGCGGTGCCTGACGAAATCATTCCGCTCGAGTTCTGAAAAGCACGATGGCAAACTTTGTGTTTTTGCCGACGACGATCAGCCGCTGTTGCGCAACCCCGCGGAAATGCCGTTGATCGTGAGGAGAAGACCGCGCAGGACCTTAGGGTCTGTTGAGCCTTCGCGATACGCTTTCAAAAGCTCGACCTGCATGTGGTTTAACGGATCGATGTAAGGGAATCGATTTTGAATGGACCTGGCCAAAAGAGGATTGGCGTCCAGGAGCTGATCGTTCTCGGAAATATCCAGCAAAGCCGAAATCGATGCCCGTCGTTCCTCAATGATCCGTTTGAAAACTGCGCGCCTCAACGTCTCGTCCGGCACGAGATCGGCATAGCGGGAGGCAATAGCCATATTGCTTTTTGCCAGCACCATGTCCATGTTCGACAGCAGCGCGCGGAAGAACGGCCAATCGCGATACATATCCCGAAGAAGAGTCAGGCCATCGTCCGAATTCTCCGCCAGCCAGGACTTAACGGCCGTTCCGAATCCGTACCATCCCGGCAGCATGACACGGCATTGTGACCAGCTGAACACCCAGGGAATGGCCCTAAGATCCTCGATACGTCCGGATTTTTTACGCGACGCCGGGCGCGATCCGATGTTCAGCGTCGAGATCTCGTTAATGACAGTCGAGGACCGAAAATACCTGTCGAAATCGGGCGTTTCGTACACAAGGGCGCGATACGTGGCGAATGCGTGTGTGGATAGATAGTCCATGGCCTCTAGGTACGCCTGCGGAACAGGGCCAGTTCGCGTGTGCAATAGCGATGCTTCGAGCGATGCCGCCGCGAAGATTTCCAAATTGCGCCGGCCGACTTCGGCATTCGTGTATTTGCTCGAAATCGTTTCCCCCTGTTCCGTCAGGCGGATCTGGCCGTTCACGGCACCCGGCGGCTGCGCCAGAATGGCATCGTAGCTCGGGCCGCCGCCGCGTCCAACGGTGCCGCCCCGACCGTGGAACAACCGCAGCCGCACGCCGTGCTTTTGACATAAGTCGACGAGACCGATTTCCGCCTTATGAAGCTCCCATCCGGATGTAATGTAGCCGCCGTCCTTGTTGCTGTCGGAATAGCCGATCATGATTTCCTGTAGCCCGCCCCGATTGTCGACCAGACGCCGGTATTCGGGAATGGCAAGCAGACGATCCATGATCCTGACGCAGTCGCGCAAATCCGGGATGGTTTCGAACAGGGGTACGATGTTGATGTCGCATTGCCCTTCGGGCGAGACGAGTCCGGCCTCCTTAAGCAGGACAGCCAGTCCAAGCAGATCCGATACGCCGCGTGTGTTCGAGACGATGGACGCCGCAATCGCCTTTCGGCCATATGTGTCGTGGGCGGCTTTGGCTGTCGCAAAGATAGCCAATTCGTCTGCCGTCCGCCGGGAATAGGGCCAGTTGGGTCTCATGAGCGGGCGAAGCGTTACAAGTTCTTTGCGGAGCAGCCCAATCCGTTCGTCTTCACCCGTTTTCAGGTAGTCCACATCGGGTGCGACGGCGGCGAACAACTCGGAAATCGTCGCCGCATGGACATCTGAGCCCTGACGCAGATCGAGACTGGCGAGGTTGAATGCAAAACAGTCGACGGCTCGGTTCAACAGTCGGAGTCGCCCCCAGGCGAGCGCCTCGGAACCATTGGCTACTAGTGACTCCCGGATGATCTCGAGGTCGGCGAGCAGCTCCTTGGGGGATGTGTAAGGCTCGGCGTCGCCGACATCTTCTACCGATGCGACGACACCATTGATGGCCCGCTGCGTCTTCGCCAGCCTCGCCCGGATCAGCGAGATCGCACGGCGGTAGGGCTCGACCTCGCGGTGCTCGGAGATGTCCGGTGATTTGTCGGCAAGTTTGTTGAGATCCTGCGAGACCCCGACGATGGTTGTCGACAGGGACAGTTCACCCATCAGATTGCGCAATTCCTCCAGATAAAATCGCAAGACATGCGTGCTTTGCATGCGCAAGGTATCGCGTAAGACACCGGCGTCGACGAACGGGTTGCCGTCGCGATCGCCGCCGATCCAGCTGCCGATTCGGAGGAACGAAGCGATCGATGATATTTCATCCGCCGGCGCCAGTTCCCCAAGGCTGTCTTCGAGATTGGCATAAAGTCGCGGCAGCTCGCGAAAAAAGGTGTAGTCGTAATAGGAAAGACCGTTTGTCACTTCGTCCATCACGCTCAATCGGGTTTGTCGCAGCAGCGTCGTTTGCCAAAGAATGAGGATGGCGCGGCTCAGTTTGTTATCGATTTCCCGTTGTTCCTCCGGCGTCCAGTTTCCCCGCCCGCGACGGTCGAGCAGTTTGGCCACCGCCATTTCCCGGTCCATGGTGCTCTTTCGCCGGACCTCGGTCGGATGGGCCGTCAAGACGGGACAAATGAAGGCGTCGTTGAAGAAATCGACGAGTGCACCGTAAGAATGTCCGGCTTCGACGGCCTGAGTAATGGCTCGCGCGATCGTTCCCGGTCGCGGCGGGTCGCCTGTGATGTCATGGCTGCGCGTACGACGGACGTGATGCTGATCTTCGGCAATGTTGGCCAGATGCGAGAAATAGCTGAAGGCCCGTATGACCTGCACGGCCTGTTCAGGGGTGAGACTCTGCAAGATCTCTTCGAGTTCGCTCCGTGCTTCGTGATCATCGTCGCGGTGAAATCGGATTGAAGTGCGGCGAATAGTTTCGATGAGATCGAAGATGAACTGGCCTTCTTGGCTTCGCACCGTCTCGCCGAGTAGACGCCCCAGAAGCCGAATATCTTCGAGAAGCGGGAGATCCTTCTCCGCGAGATCACCGGTTTCCGGCATATGCTGGTCAGTCGCGGAATTCATAGCGCGTCTCGTTTGCTACCTGTCGATTCGGGAATCTCAGCAGTCAATCTCTTCGTTCCGGTATTAATCATATTCGCGATGTTTGAGCCAATTTCGCCGGCTCTGGCCTTCAAGCTACCTTTTCAAACTTCTGCTGACCAAATTCGATTTCAACTGTTTCGGATTCGCTGTTCTGGATCGCTTTGCCGCCGCCAAGCACAACGCTTCCGCCATGCAATCCGCATGTGGAAAGCAAGGCAAATTGTAGTCCAGTTTGATTGAGAGCGCTGGCTTATTCGGAACTTTGCCAAATGAGGGAAGGAGGCGACGGGTGGCATCAGCCGACATGTATTCTCCCAATGATACTCTGCATGCGTGCCGCAGGGATACGCGATTTGCCGGATGTGGCAGATATTGGAGCCTGCTAACTTCCGTTCCTGGCTAAAAGCAGACATTCGCAAAGCTTCGGAATGAGTCCGCTCTTCGCGTCGGAGCGGACATAGAACGTCAGCAGGGGAGCGTCGTCACCGCTCCTGATTAGCTTCTAGAAGTTCCAGCGGTATTGACACGTTAAATGCCCGACCCGGCCAGTCACTTAACGTGTCAACGCCGGCGCGGAAGACTACGCCGCGCGGCTGGAACGCGCGCTCGGCCGCAGCGTCACGCTGCGCCGCCCGGGCCAGCCGAAATCAGCCGCGGAGGTGGGTAAAACGATATACTGTCCCTTTTCTACCGTTTTCTTCCGGGACCGCTACGCCGTCGCGGCCGAGGTGCCGGCGATGCGGCCGAACACCGCGCCGTTCATCAGGCCGGTGCCGCCCGGGTAGTTGAAATAAAACACGCCGCCGACCAGCTCGCCCGCCGCATACAGGCCGGGGATCGGTTGCAGGTCGGTGTCCAGCACCTGGGCGTCGTTGTTGATGCGCAGCCCGCCGAAGGTGAAGGTCACGCCGCAGGTGACGGCGAACGCCTCGTAGGGCGGGGTATCGAGCTTGTTGGCCCAGTTGGTCTTGGGGATTTCCAGTCCGCGCGTGCCGCGGCCATCGAGGATCGCCGGATTGAATTTTACGTCGTCCATAACCGCGGCATTGAACGCGTCCACAGTTTTGACGACCTGCTCCGCGTTCACACCTTCCAGTTTCGCAGCCAGCGCCTCGATGCTGTCGGCGGTGGCCCTGGTCACTTGCTTGATATGGTACTCGCCCCGCCACAGCTTGACCACTTTCTGATCGAATATCTGCCAGGCGAATTGGCCCGGCTGGTCGAGGATGACCTTGCCGTATTTGGCGTAGGTGTAGTTGCGAAAATCGGCGCCCTCGTCGACAAAGCGCTTGCCCGTCGCGTTGACCATAATGCCGAACGGGTAGCTGTGTTTCTGGAAGTTGTCGCCGACCGCGAGGTCGCCGAACTCGGGTGCGTTGAGATCCCAACCGACCGCGTGACAGCCGGCCCAGTTGCCGAAGGACATGGCGCCGATATCGAGCGCCATACGGATCCCTTCGCCCATGTTATGGCGCGTGCCGCGTATTTTCGCCAGGTCCCAGCCCGGGCCGAGGTAGCGCGTGCGCATCTCCGAATTGGACTCGAAGCCGCCGCACGCCAGCACCACGGATTTGGCGCGCATCTCGGTGACCTTGCCCTTGTGCTTAACCCTGACGCCGTAGACCTTCTGCTCGTCGTACAGAAGCGAGACGGCGCGGTGCTCGAACTTGATGGGGATGCCGAGGTCCGCGACGATCTTCGATTCCATCTCCCAGATGCCGGGGCCGCCGCCCCAGAACGCCAGCGCCAAACCGCCCCAGTACTTCAGCTTGCCGTCCACCTTGAAAGATTGCCCGCCGTTCGGCACGAAGCGGATGCCCTTTGAGCGCATCCACTGGGCCGTTTCCAGGCTCCGGGTCACGAGGAGTTCGCACAGTTCCGGGTCGGTGCGGTACTGCGTCACCCGGAACATGTCGTCGTAGAACTGGTCCGTGGTATAGGTGCCGAAGTCGCTGATCTCCCGTTCCTTTTCGCCGAGATCGGTAAGGGTCATGATGTCCTGCAGCCCGTTATGGGCGAAGCGCAACGAGCCGGCGGCGAACCGGGAATTGCCGCCGGCCTCTTCCTCGGGCGCGCGCTCCAGCAGCACCACCTTGGCGCCGTTCTCCTGGGCCGACATGGCGGCGCATGCGGCGGCATTGCCCGCGCCGACAACGATGACATCGTAAGATTCGATGGCCATGGCGTTTGCTCCCTGCGTGGCGTGGTTGTACGCGGACCGCACCGTTATCATGAAGATGCGGCATCGCTGGAGTCGGGCGGCTAACCCCATGGCATTGTCACGTTAATCGGACGCGGTCGCAAAGGACCGAGCCAATGCTCTATCAGCTTGCCGCGCTCGCACATTCCCATACGGTGAACGCGTCGGTTCGAAACCCCTTGAACGTGTGTCTGCTGAGTAAATGACGCTGGACGTAAAAGGTGTTGTAGACTGAAGAATGGATATTCAGGAATCGTTGCGCAGAGCCCGGTGATTTGAAACGCTGCTGTTTTCACTCGCTTCGCCGCACCGGCTGATGTGAATTTTCAGCACGATTGTTCGCACGCTTATCGTCGATGTGTTTAGCCGTCAGGCCGAGGATCCGAAACGCGACGTGATAAGACCTGAGCTTGTCGGTTGTGATCCACGTTGGCGCCCACCCGTGTTTCTTCAATAGTTTACGCATCAACTTCAACGCAGCCTTGGCGTTCCGCTTTGATTGCACGAGGAATTCTAGAACCTCGCCTTCGTTATCAACGGCACGCCACAACCAATGACGTCGCCCTCGAATAACAATGACCATTTCATCAAGGTGCCAATAGTCGCTGGGCGTTGGTCGCATATCGCGCAGGTTTCGGGCAATTGGCGCGCCGAATTTGAGGAACCAACGCCGCACGGTTTCGTAGGAGATGTCCAATCCCCGTTCGGCAAGAACATCCTTCACATCTCGATAGCTCAAAGTGAAGCGGGCATAGAGCCAAACGGCGTGGCGAATGATATCTGGTGGAAAACGATGGCGCGTGAAGGAGATCGTTCGCATCCCGACAGGCTACACTGAAGTGGCGATTGAAGTCAGAGCGCTTAACGTGACAATGCCCATCCGCCTGCTGTTGGTCATCCTGGTGGCAACGGTGTTCGCTTTTTTCCTCCAACTCGTGTAGGGCGCAAAAACATTATCCAGCTTGTCATGCGGCAAAATCGTACACGTGATGCAGCCCGCCGAGCACGGGTCGCGTGACAATACGACCGGCTCCGTTCCGGTTTAGGGCGCGCGAGGGCAGTGTCAGAGCAAATATTTGAATACTTGAGGTGGCCGCCGAACCGCTCGGATCGATGCGGAAAATCTAGATAAATCAATTGCGACAAAATGTGATTCTGACCTTCGAGTAAAGTAATCAAATTTACTCTGACAACGCCCTCACGGGACTACCGCCGTCGCGGTGACCTCGACCAGTGCTTCAGGCCTGTTGAGGGCCTGAACCGTCACCAGGGTCGAGGCGGGATAGCATTCCTCTTTGAAGAACTCCTTTCTGACTTCAACGAAATCGGCGTTGTATCGGACCTCGGTGATGTATCCAGTCATCGTCACGACGTCGTCCAGGCTGCCTCCGGCTTCTTCCATCTGACGAGCCATCTTGCGGAAGATGCAGCGTACCTGACCGGTGAAATCGCCCGCGAGCGAGTTGCCCTTCTCGTCCTCGTGGGCGAGGAGGCCGGCGAGCCACACAATTTTCCCGCCTTCGGTGACGACCGCCGGCGCATAGGACCGGGATTTTTGATGCTCGGAAGCGTATTGCGTGCGTTTCATTTTGCTCTACCAGCTCTTGTTCATCTATTCGCGACTTCGTGGCACGTATTCCCCGAATTTGGCGTATGTTTCTCGAGGAAGGAGTTCCGGCCTTCCTTTAATTGGTCTTTGTCATATTACAGCCCCTGGGCACACGACCGCTCATTTTGACGGACTAACAGAGGCCGGCCTACAGTGCGGAAGATAACCGTAAACATTACGGGTGCCCATTGTGCCAGAAGATGGCAGCGTTAAATTCCTCGAGGCGGTACGCGGTCGTGTAGAAGACACGCTCGACGCATGCACGAAATGTGGAAAATGCGTCGAGGCCTGCCCCATGGTCCAGCCTGCTGGACTGAGTACGGCAAAAGCGGGTGAGATTGTCGGCGGCTTGCTGGATCTCCTTGCCGGCGACCCAGGGACGCCCGCCGCTGAGCGATTTGCCGAAGTCTGCACGAACAGCGGCAAGTGTATCCCAGCCTGCGATTACGGAGTTAATCCACGCTTCATGGTCAACATGGCGCGGATCGCCGTCAAAGAACGGCTCGGCGACGAGGCGGTGCGTCATGGTGCCAAGAAATATTTCAACAATATGAATCGCTCAACACGAATGATCTCGCGTCTCCAGCTGTCGCCCGAAGTCCATGCCCGGCTTAACCCACCCTTGCGCCGTGATAACGACTACCCGGCGGAACCGCCAGATATCGTCTTCTATGCAGGGTGTAATGTCATCAAGACCCCGCACATCGCCCTAATTATCCTGGAGGTGCTCGACACACTCGGTATTACCTACGAAGTGATGGGCGGCGCTTCGACCTGTTGCGGCATTCAACACTTCAAGCAGGGCGATGCGAAGATCGCCGGCCGCATCGGCTTCAGCACGATCGAGCGGCTCGGACGGCCGCGTTCGGCACGGGTCGTTTCCTGGTGCCCAAGCTGTCAGATTCAAATCGGCGAAGTGGCATTGCCCGCCTATGAGAAATCGTTTGGATCGATGCCGTTCGACCTGAATCCTATCACCGAGTTTTTCGAGGAGAAGCTTGATCAGCTAAGACCCCTGTTCGTAAACCCCGTTCGCAAACGTGTCGCGCTGCAACAACGCTCTGCTATCCCGGGCATAAACAACGCGGTCACGAATGTCCTGAATGCCATTCCCGGCTTGGAAGTGGTCGAGTTGGATGTGCCAATACTCAGCACTCAGGCTAGTCATCTCGGCGTCGTGCCAAAATTCAAGGCCGAGTTGCGCGAAATGGAGTTCAGGGCCGCCGCCGCGGCGGGAGTAACCACCTTTGCGTCGATCTTCCACGGGTGTCACCGTGAGTTAATCAAGTATCAGCCACAGGTCTCGTTCGAAACGCTTAATTTCATGGAACTGATCGGCGAAAGCATGGGCATCCATATTCCGGATCTATACAAGCGCCTGCGGATCATGGGGGACATCAATGCGATCATCACCGATACCGCTGACCTGATCGATACGCATCGTCTTGATCTCGATACGCTGCGCGAAGTGATTGCGAATGACGTGCTCGACAGCGTGCCGAAGCTTGGCGGGATTAGCAATCGGGCCGATTAGATTGCGGCATGACCGTGGGTTTGGGCATCGTCACATTAACTAATTCTAGGCCGGTCTCGGCCCTCCGCATTGCAGCTAAGTCGTTGAAAACGCCTATGGCGGCCAGCGGCGGCAGTGTCAGAGCAAAAATTTCAATACTTGAGGTGGCCGTCGAACCGCTCGGATCGATCCGGGAAAATCTCACGAAATCAATGGCGGCGACATCCTGTAGGGCGCAAAAACATAATCCGGCTTGTCATGCGGCAAAATCGTACACGTGATGCAGCCCGCCGAGCACGGGTCGCGCGTTAACACCGGCTCCGTTCCGGTTTGAGGCGCGCGAGGGAGGTGCCGGGGCGCATGGCGCCCGTTGCCCGAGCGACCGGTGCGGACGCCAACGATTGAAGTAGGTGACGTACTCCGTCAGCACGCGCCGCAGATGCCGCTCGTTCAGAATCAACAGGTGGTCGAGACATTCGGTTCGGACCGATTTCACCCATCGCTCCGCGATGCCGTTGGCCTGAGGCGATCTGAAGGGCGTGCGGACTGATCTCGTACCGAGAGCTTTCAGCCGCAGGTCAAACGCTGTTCCGTACCGACTGTCGCGATCATGGATGAGAAAGCGCGGTGGCGCACGCTCCCACCTGCAAGCCTCGACGATTTGCCGACCTGTCCACTCGCTTGTCGGGTGGCTCGTGGTCCGCACATGAACGACCTCCCGGCTGGCATGATGAACAATGAAAAAGACATAGATTGTCCGGAACAGAATTGTCTGGACGCAGAAGAAATCGCAGGCCCAGATCTCCCGGGCATGCGCGGTGAGAAACTTGCGCCAGGTCGGCGATGGAGGTCCGCGACGGAGGCCTCGCATATACTTGGCGACGGTCCGCGCCGAGACCTTTAAATCCAACCTGGCCAACTCTGCCTGGATACGTTTCTGTCCCCACAGCACATTCTCGGTCGCCATGCGACGAATGAGCGTCTTCACCTCGGGCGGAATCGGCTTGCGGCCCAATCGTCCTTGTGGTCGAGATCGCCAGCGCCAATAGGCTTTCCATCCCTTTCGGTGCCATCGCAGGACCGTTTCGGGTGTCAAAATCAAAAGCGGCTTTTGCCAGCGCGGGAACCATCGAGACACCAGGATCCAGAAACGACGGTCCCTGTCCCGTAATCGTGGTCGCGGGCGCCTCCGCTGCATAACCAAAAGCTGCTGACGGAGACAGAGATTTTCAGCCACCAGCGACGTCTTCGATCTGAAGAATGACGCCATTGCCCAAACCACCCACAGCACAAAACCGCCCTCCCGCTGCCAATCCACGCAATGGAAGATTTTCATGACGGCTCGCTTACGGAAAGTGGCGCGGATCTAATTTTTGCGCCCTACAGGTCATAACCGGAAGTCGTGCGCGTTCGCAGGAATGTCCGCTATTGGGGGATGACCGGAAGTCGATCTGGAGCGCCGGAAGGTCCGCTTATAGCCAGGAAGAGACATCGGGTTATCCAAACCGACAAACAAATTTTATCCAGGAAATCCCAAATGATCTGTTAGGGGTTCGTTTACAGCCACCTGCTTAAATGGCCCTTCCGGGTGCATCACTCACTGATTTTCGGAGATCACCATGGCTAACCACAATCGGACGACCGCTTTGAGAGGAATCGTCACGGCGGTCGCCTTCGCTGGACTCATGATGTCGGGACTTTCCGCCTGTCATGTCACCGGTCATGTCCCGCCGGGACAACTGAAAAAGGTCGTGAACCCACCGCCGGGGCATGGCGGCGTGCCGCCAGGGCAGATGAAGAAAAAGAAGTACTGATCCACGGCAATGAGAGCGGTCGCGCATGCGAAGGGCTA
>CAYYBI010000253.1:0-13374 GCA_964469835.1 uncultured Rhodospirillaceae bacterium | reverse complement strand
TGTAGCTGTAGATTTTGATGTCCTGGCCGCTGTCGCGTTTCAGCGCGTCGACATAGGCGTCTATCGGGCCGGTGCCCTTACCCTCGAGCGTTACCTCGCTGCCATTCTTGCGCACCGTCGCGGTGATCAGCCGCACTTCCGTCGCGTGGGTATCCGGCACCGTGCGGTGGTCGAGGATGGCGTACGGCTCGGTCGCGTTGAGATACTCCGTCTCGAAAGCGTTCCAGATATCCTGCGGCTTCTGTTCCTTGCCGGTGTCGTCGGAGATTCCCTGGACGACGCCGGAGAATTCGATCTGCAGGTTGCGCGGCATCTGCACGTCGTATTCCGCCTCCATGATATAGGCGACGCCGCCCTTGCCGGACTGGCTGTTGATGCGGATGACTTCTTCGTATTGCGCACCGACGTCGTTGGGATCGATCGGCAGGTAGGGCACGTCCCAGATCTGGCTGTTCGATTCCTGCATCGCCCCCAGCCCCTTCTTGATGGCGTCCTGGTGGCTGCCCGAGAAGGCAGTAAACACCAGGTCGCCGGCATAGGGATGGCGCGGGTGCACCGGCAGTTGGTTGCAATACTCGGCGGTTGCGCGCAGGTCGCGCATGTCGCGCATGTCGAGTTTCGAATCGATGCCCTGGCTGACCATGTTCATGGCGAGCGTGATGATGTCCACATTGCCGGTGCGTTCGCCGTTGCCGAACAGGGTGCCTTCGATCCGCTCGGCGCCCGCCATCACCGCCAATTCCGCCGCCGCGACGCCGGTGCCCCGGTCGTTATGGGGATGCAGCGACAGGATCAGCCGGTCGCGTTTCGAGAAGTTGCGGTGCATCCATTCGATGGAATCCGCATAGATGTTCGGCGTCGCCACCTCGACCGTCGCCGGCAGGTTGATGATCGTCTTGTTGGCGGGCGATGCCTCCCACACATCCATCACCGCCTCGCACACCTCGAGCGCGTAGTCGAGCTCGGTCTGGGTGTAGCTCTCGGGCGAATATTCGTGGACGATCTCGGTCTCCGGCACACTCGGGATCAACTGCTTGATCAGTTCGGCGCCGTCGGTCGCGATCTTTTTCACGCCGGCGCGGTCCTCGCGGAACACCACGCGGCGCTGCGTCGTCGATGTGGAATTGTAGAGATGCACGATCGCCCGCTTCGAGCCGGCAATCGACTCGAAGGTGCGGCGGATCAGCTCATCGCGCGATTGCGTCAGCACCTGAATGGTGACGCCGTCGGGGATCAGCCCCTCGTCGATGATTTGGCGCACGAAGGCGAAATCGGTCTCCGACGCGCTCGGGAAACCCACCTCGATTTCTTTGAAGCCCATCGCGCAGAGCGCCTTGAACATGCGCAGTTTGCGCTCCGGCCCCATCGGTTCGATCAGCGCCTGGTTGCCGTCGCGCAGGTCGACGCTGCACCAGGTCGGGCATTCGGTGATGGTCTTGCCCGGCCATTGCCGGTCCGGCAGATCGATCTGCGGGAACGGCCGGTATTTCTCGATTGGCATTACGGCCATGATTTCAACTCCTGTCTTGAAACTGCTGCGTTAAATCTTCGAATGGCGAACCGCGGCGCGGTCACGGCCATCGGGCGGCCGCATCAGGCCCGATGACCGCCGATTAGTCGCAGCGATAGGCGCGTTCCACCACTAAAAGACACGGAAGACCCACGCCAGGAACGGTGGACCGTGTCCGGCATGAACGCGGAGTCAGGATATAATTCTATCGGGTAAGGCATGACACGGAACTCTTGTAACCAGCTTGAAAACCGGGACGAACGGGACGCTCCCCGACGCTTATAGCGCCGGGCCCGTAAGTCGCAGGCCGATTAGCCAGTATCCGGTGTCCGTTACCATGGCGCGGAGATTACTGGGAAATTCCGAAGCCGTCAAACGGTTGCATCACTTCCAAATCCGCTTGCCCGTCCCCGGCAGTCCGAGCTCCTGCCACATCGCGTCCACCTTCTCGATCACGGGATCGGTCATGCGGATTTCCCGTCCCCACTCGCGCGCAGCCTCGGCCGGCAGCTTGTCGGTGGCGTCGAGGCCGATCTTGGAGCCGAGGCCTGCGACCGGGCTGGCGAAATCGAGATAGTCGATCGGCGTGCCCTCGACCAGCGTGATGTCGCGCGCCGGATCCATCTTGGTGGCAACCGCCCACATCACCTGTTTCCAGTCGCGGGCATCGATCGCCTTGTCCACCACGATCACCCATTTCGTGTAGGTGAACTGCCGCAGATAGGACCAGACCCCCATCATGATGCGCTTGGCGTGGCCGGGATAGGCCTTGTCGATCGACACCACGGCGATGCGGTATGAACAGCCCTCGGGCGGCAGCCAGAAATCGATGATTTCGGGGAATTGCTGTTGCAGCAGCGGGATGAACATTTCGTTCAACGCCTCGCCGAGCACGCTCGGTTCGTCCGGCGGACGGCCGGTGAAGGTCGACAGGTAGATTGGATCGCGCCGCATGGTGATCGCGCTGACCGTGAAGACCGGGAATTGGTCGACCGAATTGTAATAGCCGGTGTGGTCACCGTAGGGGCCCTCGTCGCCGTAATCCTCCAAGCTGACATGGCCCTCGATGACGATCTCGGCGCTGGCCGGCACTTGCAGCGGCACCGACACGCAGTCGGTCAGCTCGGTGCGCTTGCCGCGCAGCAGTCCGGCGAAGTGATACTCCGACAGGGTGTCCGGCACCGGGGTGACAGCGGCGAGCGTCGTCGCCGGGTCGGCGCCGATCACCGCGGCGACCGGCAGCGGCTCCTGCCGTTCCGCCTTCCAGCGCGCGTGGTGTTGCGCGCCGCCGCGATGGGCGAGCCAGCGCATCAGCGTGGTGTCGCGGCCGGTCACCTGCATCCGGTAGATGCCAAGGTTGAAGGCGTCGGTTTTACTGTCGCCGGATGTGGGAGCGCGCGTCACCACCAGCGGCCAGGTGATCAGCGGCGCCGGCTCGCCGGGCCAGCAGATCTGGATCGGCAGCTTGCCGAGGTCGATCTCATCGCCCCGCCACACGACTTCCTGACAGGGCGCGGACGTGATGGTTTTCGGCCGCATCGTCATCGCCGATTTGAGCAGCGGCAGCTTCGCCATGGCATCGCGCACGCCGCTCGGCGGCTCCGGTTGACGCAGCGCCGCCAGCGTCTCGCCGACCTCGCGCAATTCGGACGGCGTGCGGCCGATCGCGGCGGCGACCCGGGCCACCGTGCCGAAGAGATTGACCAGCACCGGAAAGGCATAGTTGCGGCTCGATTCGTCCACCACGTTTTCGAACAGCGCCGCCGGTCCCTGCTCGGCGAGGAGCCGGGTCTGTATCTCCGTCATTTCGAGCACCGGCGACACCGGGGCGGCCACGCGCACAAGATCGCCGCTCTTCTCAAGAGCATCGATGAAATCGCGAAGGGAGTTGTATGGCATGGCCGATACCCTAGCCGCCCGGCTCGAAAGCGCAATGGCGTTTACAGCACCTCCGGTGCGATGCCATGGTGCGCGTCATGAATGACAGTGGTGAGAACCGGGACGCACGGCTCGCCCGGGCGCGTTGCTATCCTTACTGCCGCCCGGGTGCTTCGTATATCTGGCGTGGCGGTGCGGAATTGCCGCAGGCCCGGCCACTGCACCCCGTTCATACGGACGGACGCACGCCGGTACTTGCCGTTGGGTCGAACCGTTCGCCGCACCAGCTCGCGCGCAAATACGGCGGCAACGGCAAGCATACAATTCCGGTGCAGCGTGCGGTCCTGACTGGGTTCGATGTGGTCTATGCTGCGCATATCAGCGCCTATGGCGCGGTTCCGGCGATGCTTCAAGCGGCGCCCGGCGTTGCGGTGAAGCTGTTCGTCACCTGGCTCGACGACCGGCAGCTGGAGATCATGCATGCAACCGAGGGCGGCTACCACTTTGCCGCCATCGAAAACGTTGCCGTGGCGCTCGAAGGCGGCGGCGCGCTGGATACGGTTTATCTTTATGTCGGCAAGATGGGTCATCTGGTTCATGGGGACGCGCCGGTGAGCCTGCGCAGGGTAGAGGCCGATGGTCGCACGAATACGACGCGCGACACCGACGAGATGCTGCAGTTAGTGCATGAGCGCGTCGGCGATCCCATGCCGCATGACGCATTCGTTCTGCGGCTGATCGAGGACGGGGGCTATCGCCGGGCGTGTATCGGCCGGATGGCCGAGGATTCGGTGCCGTTCGATTATCCCTTCCGAATTCTGGAGCCATGAGCGGTACGGCGTTCGCTAGACGAAGCGCCACACCACGGCGTTGCGGACGTCGGAATCTTCCAGCTCGCGCGTCGTCTTGACGGCGTAGCGGATTACCCATTCGAGCCCCTGTTTCGGCAGGTAGGTACGTCCCGGATCGCCCATGAACACGGTGACGCCGTTCTCGGAAAGCGCGCGCAACCAGGCTTCGACCCGTTCCGCAAGCGGCCTTTCGTAGCAAATATCGCCTGCCAGCACGACGTCCCAGGCGCCGTGCTCGCCGATCAGGTCGGTTCCCGTCGCGGAGACCGCCACGTCATTCGCGGCCGCGTTGAGGGCGATGGCAGCGACCGCATAGGGGTCGATGTCCGACGCGGTGACCTGGGCCGCGCCGGCCTGCGCGGCGGCGATGGCGACGAGGCCGCTGCCGCTGGCGAAATCGAGCACCCGCTTGCCGGCGACGATTTCCGGATTGTCGAGAATGTACCGCGCGATGGCTTGTCCGCCCGCCCAGGCGAAGGCCCAATAGGGCGGCGGCAATCCAAGCTCGGACAGGTCCGCCTCGGTCGCATGCCACAGGGGGACCACCTCGGTCGCCAGGGACAGGATGATTTCCGGTATCAGCGGCGCCCGTTCGGGGGCGGTATTGGCGCGAATGAAATCGGTCGGATCAGGGTCAGACACTGGTAACGCCGCTCGAGACGATCGCGGCGAACACCAGCAGCCCGGCTTCCCGGTTGGACTTGAACCGGGCCAGGCAATCGGCGGGATTGTCCAGATCGACTCGCGCGGCCTGTCCCGCGAGGTGCAGCGCCGCCAGCAGCAGCAGGATATAGGATGGCCAGCGCACACCGGCGGTCAGGAAGGCGGCGTCGAGCAGCAGCACGGCGGTGCCATAGAAGATCCAGAGCCAGATGCCGGTCCGCTCGCCGAGCTTGAGGGCGGAGGATTTGACGCCGATCAACACGTCGTCCTCCTTGTCCTGATGGGCGTAGATCGTGTCGTAGCCGAGCGTCCAGAAAAAGCCCGCCGCATACAGCAGGATCGCCGGCAATTCGAGCGATCCGGTCACCGCGGCCCAGCCGACCAGGGCGCCCCAATTGAAGGTGAGGCCGAGGAACGCCTGGGGCCAGTAGGTGATTCGTTTCATCAGCGGATAGACCGCCACCAGAACCAGCGAGGCGATGGCCAGCAGGATGATGAAGGTGTTGAAGAAGGACAGGATCGCCAATCCGGCGAGCAGTTGCAGGCCCAGAAAAACATAGGCGCCGCGCAGGGTGACCGCACCGCTCGGCAGCGGCCGAGTTGCCGTCCGCGCCACCTTGGCGTCGAAATCCCGGTCGAGGATGTCGTTCCAGGTGCAGCCCGCGCCGCGCATCACCAGGGACCCAATCGCGAACAGCACCGCATAGAACAGCGAATCCCAGGGGTCCGGCCCGACTACCGAGACGGTCGCCAGGGCCAGCCCCCACCAGCAGGGGATCAGCAGCAGCCAGGTGCCGATTGGCCGGTCGAGCCGGGCCAGGCGCAGATAGGGGCGGCTCCAGGCCGGCGCGGCCTGGTCGATCCAGTCATCGACTTGAATGTCGCTCCGCGCATCGCCGGCGCTGTTGTTGGGCGTGTCGTCGGGCTCTGGCATGGGGTAATCTTGCCGCTCCGGCGTGGTGGGCTCAAGCAAGGGATATCCGGATGCGCGAAAATGCGCGGGTAAGGCTGTTCGTACAAGATGAATTACGCGACGGCACAGTGATCGGTGTATCGGCTGCGCAGGCGCACTATCTGCGCCATGTCATGCGCCTCGAGCGCGGCGACCCGGTGGCGCTGTTCAACGGGCGTGACGGCGAATGGCGCGGCCGGATCGACGGGTTCGGCCGCGGCTGGTGTTCGTTGGCCCTTGAAGAATGCGTGCGGCGTCAGACGGCCGAGGCCGATTTGTGGTTGCTGTTCGCGCCGATCAAGCGGGCCCGGCTGGATTTTCTGGTGCAGAAGGCGGCCGAACTCGGCGCCTCGTCGTTGCGGCCGGTCTTCACGCAGCACACCGACGTGACCCGGGTCAATACGGACCGGCTGCGCGCCAACGTGGCGGAAGCGGCCGAACAATGCGAACGTTTGACCCTGCCGGACGTGACCCCGCCGCAAAAACTGGCCGAAGCCCTGGCGGACTGGCCGGACGGGCGGCGCCTCCTGGTTTGCGCGGAATCCGGCGAGGCAACGCCATTGGATGAGGTCCTGCAGGCGGCGCGCGCGGCGGACGCCCCCGGTTGTGATTGGGCGTTTTTGGTTGGGCCGGAAGGCGGATTCGCGCCATCGGAACTTGACGGATTCAGGAAACTGGCCTTTCTTACGCCGGTAAGTCTGGGACCGCGCATCCTGCGTGCGGAAACCGCAGCCATCGCGGCGCTGGCGTGCTGGCAGTCGGCCCTGGGTGATTGGCATTCCGAGCGACCCTGAACCATCGAAGGCCCGAACACTATGTCCGCACCGTCCAACGCCGCCGGCGAGCCCGTCACCAACAAGGCGCAGCTCGTGACCTATATGGAGGGTGGCAACAAGCCGCGCGAAAACTGGCGCATCGGTACCGAACACGAAAAATTCGTATACGCACGCGAAGATTTCCGCGCGCTGCCCTATGACGGCGAACCGGGCATTCAGGCGCTGCTCGTCGGCATGCAGCGCTTCGGCTGGGAGCCGATTTGCGAGAATGGCAATGTCATTGCGCTGCGCGAATCGGGCGGCGGCTCGGTGACCCTGGAGCCGGGCGGACAATTCGAGCTCTCCGGCGCGCCGCTCGAGAATATTCATCAGACCTGCAACGAGGTGCACAACCATCTCGATCAGGTGCGCGTCGTGTGCGACGAGATCGGCGCCGGTGTGCTGGGGCATGGCTTCAATCCGAAGTGGCGGCGCGAGGACGTCAGCTGGATGCCGAAGGGCCGCTACAAGATCATGCGCGACTACATGCCGAAAAAAGGCACGCTCGGACATGACATGATGCTGCGCACCTGCACCGTGCAGGTGAACCTCGATTTCTCCTCGGAAGCCGACATGGTGCGCAAAATGCGCGTCGGCGTCGCGTTGCAGCCGATCGTCACGGCGCTGTTCGCCAATTCCCCCTTCACCGAAGGCAAGCCCAACGGTTTTCTCAGCTACCGCAGCCATGTCTGGACGGATACGGATCCGGACCGTTGCGGTATGCTGCCTTTTGTCTTCGACGATGGTTTCGGATTTGAACGCTGGGTCGACTATCTGCTCGATGTGCCGATGTATTTTCTCTATCGGGACGGCAAATATATCGACGTTTCCGGACGATCCTTCCGCGATTTCATGGCTGGAAGGCTGTCGGGCCATGAAGGCGAATACCCGACCATGAGCGACTGGGCCGACCAGTTGACCATGCCGTTCCCCGAAGTCCGCCTGAAGCGGTTCATCGAAATGCGCGGCGCCGACGCCGGCCCGTGGGCTCGACTGTGCGCCTTGCCGGCCCTATGGGTTGGGTTGCTCTATGACGACGCGGCGCTGGAGGCGGCCTGGGACCTTTGCAAGGACTGGACGGTGGAAGAAATGGACGCCTTGCGCGACGGCGTGCCGCGCCAGGCGCTCAAGACGCCGTTCCGCGGCAAGACGCTGCAGCCGATTGCCCGCGATTTGGTGGACATTGCCGTGGAGGGCCTGAATCGCCGCGCGATTCCCGACCGGGTCTATCGCGACGAAGCGCCCTATCTCGAGGAATTGCAGAAAATCGCCGCCACCGGCATTTCCCCGGCCGAGCGGTTGCTGGAAAAATACCAGACAGACTGGCAGGGCGATATCGACCAGCTCTACCGGGAAATGTCCTACTAGACCGCCCGTTACCGGCTACAACAGTTTTCGCATGAAAACCCGCTGATATCCCACCTGCTCGGCGCGGTGCGTTTCCTGCCAGCCGAGGTTTTCGTAATACCCAACATTGGCTTCCATCACTATGTGGGTGTAGAGGCGAATCTCGGCGTAGCCGCGGTCCCGTGCTTGGCTCTCGGCGAAATCCACGAGCAACCGGCCGAGGCCTTTGCCTTGATGTTCCGGCGGAACGGCGACGTTGTCGAGAAGCAGGTATCCATCGCAATCGATCAGGACCAGCACCGCGGCGGCGGTAGTGTTGAGCAGGAGTAAATAGGCTTCGCCATTGCCGATGCGCGCGCTGTAGTCATCCAGCATTGGACCGGGCGGCGTATCCATACGGTCCAGATACTCCCGGTATGCCGCGCCGACGATGCCGAGAATTGTTTCTTCGTCCCGGGGAACCGCCGGACGAATTTCAATCGTGGGCGGCCCGGGCATCTAATTCGGCCCGGGCGTTTACGCCGCCGTGCCGCCGACCGTAAGCCCGTCGATACGCATGGTCGGTTGGCCGACGCCGACCGGCACCGACTGTCCGTCCTTGCCGCAGGTGCCGACGCCGTCATCGAGCTTGGTGTCGTTGCCGACCATCGAGACACGCGTCAGCACGTCCGGCCCGTTGCCGATCAGGGTCGCGCCCTTGACCGGTGCGCCGATCTTGCCGTTTTCGATGCGATAGGCCTCGGTGCAGGTGAACACGAACTTGCCGCTGGTGATGTCGACCTGACCGCCGCCGAAATTGACCGCGTAGATGCCGTCGTCGACCGAGGCGAGGATCTCGTCGGGCGATTTGTCGCCGTCCAACATGTAGGTGTTGGTCATCCGCGGCATCGGCGCATGCGCGTAGGATTCGCGCCGCCCGTTGCCGGTCGCGTCCATGCCCATCAGCCGCGCGTTGAGCCGGTCCTGGATATAGCCCACTAAAATGCCGTCCTCGATCAAGGTGGTCGAATTCGCCGTGGTGCCTTCGTCATCGACGGTGATCGAGCCGCGCAGGTCGCGCAGCGTGCCGTCATCGACCACGGTGACGCCCGGGGCGGCAATGCGTTGGCCCATCAACCCGGCAAAGGCGGAAGTTTTCTTGCGGTTGAAATCGCCTTCGAGCCCGTGACCGATCGCTTCATGCAGCAGGACGCCGGGCCAGCCCGGACCGAGGACGACCTGCATCTCGCCCGCCGGGGCCGGTGTCGAGTCGAGATTGACCAGGGCCTGGCGCAACGCCTCGTCGACCTGCGCCTGCCAGTATGCGGGATCGAAATAGGCCTGAAACCCGGTGCGGCCGCCGACGCCGTGGCTGCCGGTCTCCATGCGATCGCCATCGGCGGTGACGACCGCGACGTTCAGGCGGACCAGCGGGCGGATGTCGGCGACCCGGTAGCCGTCGGGACGGATGATCTGAACCGCCTGCCACTCGCCACTCAGCGACGCCATGACCTGCCGGATGCGGGGGTCCTTGCCGCGCGCATAGGCATCGATGTCGGTGAGCAGCTTGACCTTGTCCTCGAAGGGAACTTCGCCGAGCGGATTTGTGTCGGTGTAGAGGCTACGATTGGTGGGCGCGGGCGCATCGGCCAGGACGCCGCCGTGACCACTGTGGACCGCGCGCACGGTCGCCGCGGCGCGGCGCAGCGCCGCCTCGGACATTTCCGATGAATGAGCGTATCCGGTGGCCTCGCCCGATACCGCCCGCAGGCCGAAACCCTGGGTGGTGTCGAAGCTGGCGCTGCGGACCCGGCCGTCATCGAAGGCGATGCCTTCGGATTGGCGGTATTCCAGGAACAGTTCGCCGTCCTCCGCGCCCGACAGGGCGTCGCCCAAAAGCGTCTCGACTTTCGTCTGGTCAAGACCGGCTCGATTGAAGAACAGGTCGTCGGTAATGGTGAGATTCGTCATGGCGGGTTTCCCGGGCAAGTGCGGAGTGTTGCGGTCAGTGCCGCATAGAATAGCCGAAATCCGGTCCGAGTGGGCATTTATACGGATCGCCGGAAAAGCGAGATTTTTCCCGGCAGACTACGTAGGGTACCTATGCAGGGTGACGCGTCATTCCAAGGGGATTTCGCCTTGATCGGCAAGGCCGTGGAATTTTGCGACATAGTGTCGCTGGCCGTGTCTGCCTGCAACCGCCAATGCTATACATGCGGCGGCTTTAGCCTAGGGGTGGGATCTTCGGATAATCCAAGAGATAGTCCCGGGCCGATACGTAGATCCGCCGGCAGTGACCCGGCGATAAATACGGGGGAATTTGGCGTGAGAAGTCGATTGGCCGCGCTCGCGGCTTTCGCGGTGTCTTTGATTAGCGGTACGGCTTTCGCGGCGGGCCCGCGAAATTGGCAGCTTGGCCTGCCGGAACCGGCTTCGCCGACGGCGGGTTTCATCTACGTGTTCCATGACTGGCTTGTTGTGATGTGCACGGTAATATCGGTGTTCGTGCTGGCATTGCTTCTCTGGGTGGCGTTCCGTTTCAACGAGAAACGCAACCCGACGCCGTCGACCAGGACCCACAATTCGTTGTTGGAAGTCGTCTGGACGGTTGTCCCGATCCTCATTCTTCTCCTCATTGCGATACCGTCGTTCCGGTTGTTGTATTTTGCGGATCGAACACCGGACCCCGATATGACGCTCAAGATCATCGGTAATCAGTGGTATTGGAGCTATGAATATCCCGACCATGGCAATTTCACTTTCGACGCCAACCTGGTTGCCGAAGCGGACCTGAAGCCGGGCCAGAAGCGGTTGATGGACACCGATAATCCGGTGGTATTGCCGGCGGGTAAGAAGGTTCGCCTGTTGATGACGGCGACGGACGTATTGCATGCCTGGGCGATAACGGCGCTCGGTGTGCGGCTTGATACGGTGCCGGGACAAACCAACGAGACCTGGGTGCAAATCGACAAGCCGGGTGTCTATTACGGTTTCTGCTCGGAGCTGTGCGGCGCGGGTCACGCCTATATGCCGATCATGGTCAAGGCGGTGACGCCGGCGGAATTCGACGCCTGGGTCGCGCAGGCTAAAACGAAGTTTGCCCGGATCGACGAGCCCACGCCACAGGCGATCTCACCGCCCAGTGCGGTCAAGGTGGCGACCGGCAAAACGGCTAACTAAGGTATATTTGGGGACGATAACATGGCGAACGGACACACCGCGGCCGATCACGGACACGATCATCACACGCCGACGGGCTTAAAGCGGTATCTCTATTCCACCAACCACAAGGACATCGGCACGATGTACCTTGTGTTCGCCATTGTCGGCGGGCTGATCGGCGGCGCCTTCTCCGTTTATATGCGGATGGAGCTGATGGAGCCGGGCGTGCAGTTCATGACCAACGCCGACGGCTCTCCCGACGGCCATCTCTGGAACATGATCATCACGGCGCACGGCCTGATCATGGTGTTCTTCGTGGTCATGCCGGCGTTGATCGGCGGTTTCGGCAACTGGATCGTGCCGCTGATGATCGGCGCACCCGATATGGCGTTCCCGCGCATGAACAACATCAGCTTCTGGCTGCTGCCCCCCGCCTTCGTGCTGTTGGTCGGGTCGGCGTTGATCGGCGGCGGTGCCGGTACCGGATGGACGATCTATCCGCCGCTGTCGAGCGATACGGGCCATCCGGGTCCCGCGGTCGACATGGCGATCTTCTCGCTGCATCTCGCCGGCGCGTCGTCGATCCTGGGGGCGATCAACTTCATCACCACGATCTTCAACATGCGCGCGCCGGGGATGACGCTGCACAAGATGCCGCTGTTCGTCTGGGCAATTCTGGTGACCGCGTTCCTGCTGCTGCTGTCGCTGCCGGTGCTTGCCGGCGCCATCACCATGCTGTTGACCGACCGTAATTTCGGTACTGTCTTCTTCAAGGCGGCCGGCGGCGGCGATCCGATCCTGTTCCAGCATCTGTTTTGGTTCTTCGGTCATCCCGAAGTCTACATCATGATCCTGCCGGGCTTCGGCATTGTCAGCCACATCATCTCCACCTTCTCGCGCAAGCCGGTGTTCGGCTATCTCGGCATGGCGTATGCGATGGTGGCGATCGGCTTCGTCGGCTTCATCGTGTGGGCGCATCACATGTACACGGTCGGCATGGATGTCGATACGCGGGCGTATTTCGTTGCCGCAACGATGGTGATCGCGGTGCCGACGGGCATCAAGATATTCAGCTGGATCGCCACCATGTGGGGCGGGTCGATTCGATTCGACACGCCGATGCTGTGGGCGGTCGGGTTCATCTTCCTGTTCACGGTCGGCGGCGTTACCGGCGTGGTGCTGGCGAATTCGGGCGTCGACCTGGTGTTGCACGACACCTATTACGTGGTGGCGCATTTCCATTACGTGCTGTCGCTGGGTGCGGTGTTCACGATCTTTGCCGGCATCTATTACTGGCTCGGTAAGATGTCAGGCCGGCAATATCCGGAATGGGCCGGCAAATGGCATTTCTGGACCACCTTCATCGGTGTTAATGTGGCCTTCTTCCCGCAGCATTTCCTCGGCCTTGCCGGCATGCCGCGCCGCTATATCGACTACGCGGATGCCTTTGCCGGATGGAATATGGTGTCGTCGATCGGCGCGTACATTTCCTTTGCCTCGACGCTGTTCTTCATCTGCATGCTGATCTACACCGTAAAGGCCGGACGCCGGGCGGAGCCGAACTACTGGGGCGAGGGCGCGACGACGCTGGAATGGACCCTGCCGTCACCGCCGCCGTTCCATACCTACAACGAGTTGCCGCAGGTCAAGTAGCCTGTCCGGCATCCGATTCGGAGCGAAACCGTGGCTGAAACCGCCTACCGCATGAACTTGCAAGCCACCGACGGGGTGACGCCCGCCGGTGAGCTTCGCGATTATGTGGCGCTGCTCAAGCCGCGGGTGATGTCGCTCGTGGTGTTCACCGGCTTCGCCGGGCTGCTTGCTGCGCCTGGCGATCTGCATTGGCTGCTGGCCGCGGTCGCCGTGCTCTGCATCGCCGTCGGCGCAGGCGCATCCGGTGCGATCAACATGTGGTACGACCGCGATATCGACGCCCTGATGGAACGGACCCGCGACCGGCCGATCCCCAGGGGACGCATCAATCCGTCCGATGCGCTGACCTTTGGCGTCGTGCTGGCCGGCGGCTCGGTGTTTTTCATGGGACTGGCGGTCAACTATGTGGCGGCGGCGCTGCTGGCGGTGACCATCCTGTTCTATGTCTTCGTCTACACCATGTGGCTCAAGCGCAGGACGCCGCAGAACATCGTGATCGGCGGGGCAGCCGGCGCGTTTCCGCCAATGATCGGCTGGGCCGCGGTGACCGGTGGCATCAGTATC
>CAYYBI010000252.1:0-32816 GCA_964469835.1 uncultured Rhodospirillaceae bacterium | reverse complement strand
TCAGGCTTTGGCATCCTGTTTGATCATATCGGCGCCCTTTTCGGCGATCATGATCGTCGGCGCATTGGTATTGCCGGAAACCAGTGTCGGCATGATGGATGCATCGATAACCCGCAACCCCGCGATACCGTGAACCCGCAGCCGGTCATCGACCACCGCGGCCGGGTCCTGTCCCATTTTGCACGTGCCGACCGGATGATAGATCGTCGCGCCATTGCGGCGCGCAAATTCGAGCAGTTCGTCATCCTTTTCGCAATCGGGGCCAGGCAGTAATTCCGTCTCGCAATACTGTGCGAGCGCGGGCGCGGCAGCGACTTGCCGGGCGATCCGTAGCCCTGCGACGTGCGTCTCGCGGTCGAGTGTTTCGCCAAGAAAATTAGGCCGGATCGCCGGTGCGGCGAAGGGGTCGCCGGATTTCAGGTGGATCGAGCCGCGGCTGGTTGGACGGAGTTGACACGGTCCCATCGTCAGGCCGGGTTCTCGGTCCAATATTCGCCGTTTTGAATCCTTAAAACTGGCATGGGCGACATGATACTGAATGTCCGGCGATGCCAGTTCCGGCCGGCTGCGGACGAATCCATAGATGATGCCGGCGGTATAGGTGAGGACACCCCGCCGGGCGAACGCATACTTAAGCGCTTCGCCGACCAGGGAGAGCCCGCGGGTTTGTTCATTCAGGGTGATTGGTTTATTGATCCGCATTACCACTCTGGAGATGTAGTGGTCCTGGTAATTTTCTCCGACGCCGGGCAGGGCATGAACAACGTCGACGCCATGCTGTTTCAGGAGTTCCGGTTGGCCGATACCGGACAGTTCCAGCAATTGGGGAGACTGTACCCCGCCGGCGCAGAGAATCACTTCACCGCCAGCGTGCGCTTCCTTCGCACTTCCGCCTTGGTCATAGGCAATACCGAGCACCCGATTGCCGTCGAGTAACAGCTTCTTTGCATGCGCATTGGTTTCAATGTGCAGGTTGGGGCGCCCCCGCACCGGGTCCAGATAGGCGCGCGCGGCGCTGTGCCGCTGTCCATTCTTCTGGGTCACTTGATAGTAGCCGAATCCGTCTTGATCACCGCTGTTGTAGTCGGAGTTGGGCGGGTAACCCGCCTGGTCGGCGGCAGCGATCACCGCATCGAGCAATTCGTGATTTTCGCGCATGTCGGCGACATTTAGAGGGCCGCCGACGCCGCGATCAGGCGACGCCGGGCCTTCGCGGTTTTCCGATTTCTTGAAGTACGGGAGAACGTCATCATGCGACCAGCCACGATTTCCCATTTGCGCCCAGCCATCGTAGTCGAGGCTTTGTCCACGCACATAGAGCATGCCATTGATCGAACTGGAGCCACCCAGCACCCGGCCGCGCGGAATCGGAATGGGGCGATTGTAGGTGTAGGGTTCGGGCTCGCTGTCGAACAGCCAGTTCAAGCCCGGCATGTACATGGTCTTCGAGAACCCGACGGGAATATTGATCCAGAAGTTCGAATCTTTCCCGCCGGCTTCCAGCAATAAAACTTTTACGGTGGGGTCTTCGCTGAGCCGGTTCGCCAGCACGCAACCGGCCGAACCGGCGCCGACGACGATATAGTCATATGTGGACATGCTGTTCCCCCGCGCAGAGCGCCCTATCGCCGGCGCATGTTGATTACGGGGATATTAGGAGAAGACAGTCTCGGCGGGTAGTGCGGTCCGTCCGGATCAGGGCAGGGGTCCGAAGATCGTGGTTCAGACGGTGCTTAGCCCTGCCGGCGCCAGCGTTGGACGATGCGATGAACAAAATCGAGGTTTTCGCTGTCCATGCTCCAGGATTTGGAGAAATTGGCCGTAGCGCTGTAGGGCCGGAATTCCTCAGGCAGGATATCGAACTTGAGCCGAACCGGCAGGGAAACACCTTGTCCCACCGCGATTGCCTCGCCATTGCCGAGGGACGGCAGGAAATCGATCAACCCAATCGATGAATCCGCCATGCTGCCGCGGATATGTTCCTGATCGTCATTGTTGGTGAGACGCAGCGCGAAGGTCGTGTTGCACTGTGACAGCAAATCGGAGGACAGCCGTGACGGCCGTTGGCTGATGACGCATAGCGAAACGCCGTATTTGCGACCTTCCTTGGCAATGCGCGACAAGATTCCCTTGGTCAATGCGAATCCGGGTTCGGCAACCTTGGGGGCATACCGGTGGGCCTCTTCGCAAACCAGTAAAATGGGAACCGAGCGTTCGCTCCATAGGGCAAAGTCAAAGGTCAGCCGGCAGATTACCGCGACCACGACATTCAGAATTTCTGACGGTACGGCAGAAAGATCGACGATCGAAATCGGTTTTCCGTTGACCGGAATGCGGAAAAGACTGCCAAGCACTTCCGCCATGGTGTCGGTAACGGTGATACCGCCAAACATGAAACTGAAACGGACATCGCCTTGCAGTGTCATGAAGCGCGCCTTCAGGCGCCGATACGGGGCGACGGCTTCCGCTCGCTCGAGTCTGCCCATGGCATCGTCCAGGCGCTTCATCAAATCGGAAAATTTATAGGGAACCGGTGTGTCGACGGTGAAATGCGATCCCAGTGCAGGGTTGTCGAGATAGTCCCGTTTGGCCTCGGGGATCAGCGTGTGCAAAATCGATGCTTCCGCCGAGTTACTGTCGCCGCTGTCGCCGAAAAGGATTTGGTAAAGCTCTTCGAAGTTCAGTAACCAGTATGGCAGGGTGAGCGTGTCTGAATTAAGAGTCTGGCCGAAATCGCCAAACGCGCGCGAATATTCGTTGTGCGGGTCCAGCATGACCACGTGAGCATTGGTGTTTTTCTGCAGGAGAGCCCGAAGAATAAGGGCGGCCGCACAGGATTTTCCCGACCCGGTGGTGCCCACGATGGCAAAGTGCTTGCCCAGCAGCTCATCGGTCAGAATATGTGCTGGTAGGGTCTTGTCCTGATGAATTGCGCCGATCGTAACGGTTGGCACGTCGGGCTGCGCATATACTCGAGCCAGGTCTTGTTTGCCGGTCGAATAGACGATGTCATCCAAAGCGGGTGCGCGCGACATGCCGCGCCGGAACGCATAAAGTTTGCCTTCGCGGTCGATCGGCGTTTCACCAATCATGGTCAGTTCGGCGATCTGCATCTCGTCTTCGTCGCCTTCGGACGGGACGGGAACGGTAAGGCCGACCACGATGCCGTATGCGAAACCAAGGCTCGTTCGCATCTTCACCAGTGATCCGATCTGGGCAATCGAGTCTTCGCGCTTTTCGGGATGTTTGGCGAGCAGAACAATGATCTGCGCTCCGACTACGGAAACCACGCGACCTAAATGAACACTGATATTCGAGACCTCTTGATGACCATCCATTTTCGAACTGTTTCCATAATCTTGGCATTGAGCTGTGACGACCGACTGCCGGGTGTGCGCTATCCTGACGCCAGTGTGTTGATATTCCGTATCCGCTCGTGCGGAAGGATGATCGTTACCAAACTGCCGACGCCGGGCTTGCTCTGAATGTCGATATGGCCGCCATGCAGCCGCGTTAGCGAATTCACCATCGGAAGGCCCAGGCCATAGCCATCATGGCTTCGTGTCATTGAGCGGGCTATTTGCTCGAATGGTTCCATGAGCCGGGGAATTTCGTCCGGACTAATGCCGATTCCATTATCGGCGACACTAAGCCGGTAGGTGCCATCGCGCGATATGCCGGCGATGATGTCAATGCGGCCATTGGCGTTGCTGAATTTTATGGCGTTGATGACGATGTTCAGGATGATCTGTTTGATGCATTTTTCGTCAGCGTAGATAAGCTGTGCCCCGTCCGCGATGCTCCACTCTATGTCGATGCGGGATTCTTCGGCGCGGGGCGATACGATTTTGATCGTCGAATCAATCATTTCGCTCATGTCGATCACACTTTCGTTGAGTTCGACATTGCCGCGTTCGATCTTCGAAATATCCAGGATGTCTTGCACAAGCTGTAGCAGATGCTGGCCACTGCGATGAATATCGGAAGCATATCCTTGGTATTGCTCGCCGATAGGTCCGAACATTTCTTTCATCATCGCTTCTGAGAACCCGATTATTGCATTGAGGGGGGTTCTAAGTTCGTGGCTCATATTGGCAAGGAACTCAGTTTTCGCCCTGTTCGCAGACTCGGCATTGCGCAACGCCATCAACGCGTCCTCAGTGGCCGCTTCGGCTTTACGCCGGGCAGTTTTGAGCGCGATTTCCGCCTTTTGCCGCTCAACGACGACGCCAAGGCGGCTAACATATTGGTTCAATAGCGATGTGGAGGCGCTTCGGCCCATCCGGTGGTCGAACATTGTCCTGTCTCAAAAATCAGGGATCGAATTTCGCCTAAAGCGCAAAGCAAACCCTAGGCGACGGACATCTAAAAATTAGTTAATTAACGCGCTTTAACCTTGGGTCTTGTCGAACTGAGGATCGTCCCGCTTGGCTGATCGTGACTGGCGTCCGATGCTTACCGACTAAAAGTTTTCGCTATCGGCATAACTTAGCCACGATTTGGCCGAAATCCTGCTCGAAAGGGTTAGTACTCTCCAAAATTAGGTAAAGGTGCCCGTATACCGGGCGCCGGATAGCGGATCTCAAAGGAGGTAAGGACGTGACAAGAAAATTCTTGATCGTCATTTTTTGTCTTTTCCCATCGACCGTATTCGCCGAAAGCGTCGTTAAGGGTATGAATGGGTACAATAAAATTGTTGTCGATTTCTCCAAGAATGCCGACCAATGCGAACTTGAGGGTGCCAGCGCATATGTGGCCCATCTTCGGGAAAATCTTGCCGGAATTGGCATTGACGAGAAGCAGGACAGCAACGTCAGCCTGAGATTGAAATTGGGCGGAACCCCGCTTGGTTTGACGGATGGACAATGCGCTGTCGCCGCCGATCTCAGTGTCGAGACCGTGCTGGAGGCGAAAAACGTCAAGGCGCGTGACAGGCAAGTTCAAATGGCGATTGATCGTGCGGGCAGTTTCGAAGTGACGCTGTTCAATGCCGGGGCGTTCGCCGTAACGTCGCAGGTATATAAGCACATCGACGGTAAATCGAAATCGCTTGTGCAATGGAAGCTGCTTGAAATTATCGAACGATTGACCGAAAAGCTTGATGTCGCACGCCAGACTTAATCGCGTGCTTCCTGCCAATGGCGGCAACAGCCGGGGCTGTTGATTAGAAATTAGAGGGCAGGCTCCTTTGGGGCGCCTTGGCGGCGGCGCGCCACTTGGCGTGTGACCGGATTGCTGCGAAATTGTCTCGCGGTGCGTGCATTGCCAATTTTCGTGAAAACGGCGAAGGGCGATGTACTGTCGGGGCAATGAGGAGCGTGTGCGCTTGTTTCGGAATTTTTGGAGTGAGACAAGTGGGCTCAAACCGTCGAGTCCCGGCCATTTTAAAATGGCGCATATGGCCGGACTCCTCACCATCCTGGCGTTTGGGAATGCTGTCGCCTTCGATGTTTGCGCGGGCGATGACTTTGATGACAGTGCCTATCTGACGCTGCAATTCGACAACGATATGTTCGGCGGGTCCGACCGCCACTTCACCCATGGCATGCGTGCTTCATGGCTGTCGCCGGCGGGCAAGACGCCCGATATCATTCGCGACATGGCGTCGCAGCTTCCATTTTTTAAGCCAAACCAGAAAATGCGGATCAGTTACTCGATCGGCCAGAATATCTTCACGCCGGAAGATATTTCCCGCTCTGACCCGTCGCGTGATGATCGACCTTATGCTGGCTGGCTGTTCGCTGGGATTGGCTTGGTGGCGGCGAACGATCAAAGACTGGACAAGCTCGAATTGGATGTCGGGGTCGTCGGCCCGTATTCGCTTTCCGATGAAGTGCAAACCCAATGGCATGACTTCATTGGCATCACCAAGCCGGAAGGTTGGGGCAAACAAATTAGGACCGAACCTGGATTTGCACTATTTTATGAACGAAGCTGGCGGCAGCTCCATGACATTGACCTTACTGGCATTATTCCGATCGAGAATTTTGGAGTCGATATGACGCCACATGTCGGTGGTGCACTCGGCAACGTGTTCATTCACGGCACCGGCGGCGTGACATTCCGCATTGGCGATGATTTGCGGAACGATTTCGGACCGCCAAAACTTCGGCCGAACCTGCCGGGCACCGACTATTTCGAACCGGATGACAATATCGGCTGGTATCTCTTCGCCGGCGCCGAGGCACGGCTGGTGGGCCGCAATATATTCTTAGACGGCAACACCTTTCGCGACAGCCGCAGCGTCGACAAGATACCTTTGGTTGGCGACTTTCAAATCGGCATCGCCATTACCTTCTGGCGCGCGCGTTTGAGCTACACACAGGTATATCGCACCAAGGAGTTCAGAGGACAGGCTGGTTTCACCGAATTCGGTTCGGCGGCACTTACCGTCCGGTTCTAACGGCAGCCATTTTCCGCTCTATCGACAGGGAAAAACAGAAGGGGATCATCATGACGGAAAATCTGACCACATCGATGGCGTTGGCGGAAGAAATGATTGCTTTGGTTGCAGGCCAACTGTCGCCGGAAGATTTCGACCAGCTGCAGCGACTACTCCTTGATCATGCGGCCGTGACGCTGTGTGGATCGATTCAGCCATGGGGCAGGGCACTGACGGATTGGGCGCGCCAATACGGGAGCGGCGGAAATGCCGTGCTCGCCGGGTCTGGCGAGGGTGCAAATGCCTCGGCGGCGGCTTTGGTCAACGGAACCTCGGCCCATGGCTATGAGCTGGACGACACGCACGATAAATCCATGAGCCATCCGGGTGCGGTGGTCATTACGGCCGCATTGGCGGTCGGTGCGGAGGTTGGCGCAACGGGTCGCGATGTCTTGGCCGCCATTGTCGCAGGTTACGAGTCTATGGCGCGGGTCGGCATGGCTGCCACACCGGTTCGCGTGATTGAAAAGGGCTTCCATCCGACCGGAACCTTCGGCGTATTCGGCGCCGCGGCCGCGGCCGGCAAGTTGCTTGGACTCAGTCCGCTCGGGCTCGCGCATGCCTGGGGAATAGCGCTCTCCATGTCGAGCGGTTCCTGTCAGTTTGCCTTCGAGCCACGGGGAACAATGGTAAAACGCATGCATGCCGGCATCCCCGCGCACAACGGCGTCATTGCCGCCCAACTCGCCAAACTCGGGATTGCCGCGCCGGTGCAGGCGATCGAGGGCGAGTATGGCTTTTTGAAGCTCATCGGAGAGGCTTCGGATCCATCGTTGCTGGCGCGGGTTCCCGGCGCCCGGCTGGAAATTCACAACATCAGCATCAAGCCGTATTCCTGCTGCCGGAAATTTCATTCCTTGATCGATGCGCTGGACGAGGTGACGGAAGGGTTCAGTATCGACGCCGACGCCATTGCCAGGATTACCGTTCGATCGCCGGAAACGGCAATCAACAGTCATTTGATGCGGCGTCCCGATTCGGTAATGGCGGCGCAGTACAGCATGCCCTTTATCGTCGGCGCGACGTTGGCCTATGGGCCGCAACGGTACGAGGCCTACGGCGAAAACCATCACGCGGACCCGCGCATCCTGTCGATTGTCGACAAAGTCGAATCCGTCCACGATGCCGACCTGGATCCTGTCGTGCCGGCGCAAATGCCTAATCGTGTGGAAATTGAATTGGGCGATGGCGAGGTTCGCCAGGCGACGGTGATGGATAGTTTGGGAACGCCGGTTTATCCCATGTCGACCGATAGCGTTATGGAGAAGGCGCATGCTTTGCTGGATGGCCTTGATCCTGACTTCAATCTGCAGCGGATCGAGGCCGCGGTGCATGCGATAGCAGACGCGGAGAGCATTCGCACCTTGACGGCTTCCTTGGTGCTTCCTGGCTATGAAGTCCTTGCGGTGGGGCCAAAGGCGGCCTGAGTTTTTGGCGTCGGCGGCCAACTCCATCCGCGGCACCCTATAGAACCGGCATCCTATGAATTAGGTTGCGGACGCTCGGCGGTCTTCGCCCTCGAACGGTTCGTTCTTTCTACGCCGGTCGGGTCCAATATAGGTTTCGGTGCGAATGAATGGTCGCGGGCTTTCTATGACTTCGCGAATGCGTTCGTAGACCGCTTCGGGTGACACGGGCTTGGCGAGGAATTCCGTGGCGCCGGCATCCCGTGACGCGAAGATGTGCCGCGGCGCAGCATGTCCGGTGCAGACGATGATGGGGATAAAACTAATCGGGTTATCCCGGTCCATTCGGATGCGCTTGATCATGGTCAGCCCGTCCATGGGCGCCATGCGAAGATCCGTGATAATGAGATCCGGTACGAATGACTCCATTATTTTAAACGCGGCTTCACCGTCGCTTGCCTCACGCATCCACTCGTTGTCGACCCCGACGGCGACCAGAAGTTGCCGCATCAAATGGCGCATATATGCATTGTCTTCGACCAGAAGGATCGAAATTTTGGAGAAATCGTACGCCATGGAATGGTGCGTATGAATTGTGCCCGGCAGAAATTTGTGGATCGCTATGGTTGCGGAATGATCCTATCGCATTCCACGTGCAATATGTAAAAAGCTATTGGATATTTTTAGTGCTGCGGGGGCGCGACTAATTCACGCTGTCTGGCCAGCAACTGGGCCGCCCGGCGGCTACCAGGCGTGCGTGGCGATTGTCTCTAACCGAATGCTGATCGGACTGTCGAGAGCGCTTCTATAATCATTGCGAGGCGCGGTCGTTTTGAATTTCCGCACCAAAGATTGCGTCGATTCAGTTTCGGGCGTGAAACCGGCCAGCACCTGGGTAAGATCGCGGCCGTACATGAAACATTGCGCAACCGTCTCGCCTTCGGTGGAACCGCTGGTCTGATCGTTACACGGTGTCAGAGTATCGGCGATGTGGCATTGGACTTTCCGATATTGCACACGGTCAATCAGATAACCTTTCGCCGCATAATACCAGGGACTATTTTTTGTCGTGGCTTTCACGCCGCATATACGAACGTCTTTGTCGCCGACGCGAATTACGTCATTGGCCAGCACGTCGGTGACGCGACCGGATATAATCGATGATTCCTCGAGCGTGCAGCCCAGTAGAACTAGGCATGCGCCGATCGCGGGAATCGACTTAATCAGTTTTTCGACCGCTCCACCACCCAGCGAGCGCGCCATGATATTCTCCCCGACATCGTACTGCAGTTCACCACAGTTTCCGATGCAACGTCATCGGACACCATCGTTCCCCCGGCTTAAATAGATAGGGGGAGGCTAGGCCCGAATTAGGTACTTCTAAATCGCAATTTATACGTTTGTTTCAGCTCACTTTCAGCAATTTACCTTGGCCGGCGAATCCTTCGAAATCCCCAAATATTGCCCGGTTGCTATTGTTTGTTTTTCGGGTATGCGCTGTAACGGGCAGGGCATAATAAGAGGTACGGCACGATGGCGGCAACCTTTAGAAACGTATTGGACGATTTGCGGTCTGCGGATGAATTGATCGAAATCAGCAAACCGGTCGATATCCGGTTTATTGCCGCATTGGTCGATCAATCGGACAAGGCTCTATTGTTCACCAATGTCGAGGGATACGACATGCCGGTGGTTTCCGGTTTGCTGAATAGCCGTGATCGTTTGTCGATTGCGATGGGCTGCCCTTTTGAACAAATTGAAAGCCGCGTTCGGCGTGGGCTCGACCGGCCAGTCGAGCCGGCAATGCAGAATTCCGGTCCCGCCAGGGAAATTCTCCAGGAAGGCGAAGCTGTCGATCTGTTCAATCTGCCGATCCCGTTGTTTTCGGTGCTCGATGGCGGTCCGATGATTACCGCGGGCATCACCTTGGCGAAGGATGATGAGTATGGATTGAACGCAGGGATCTATCGGTTCTTGGTGAAGGATAAGAATACTACCGGGATCGATATCGTGACGCCGAACAACATGCGGAAATTTGCCGAAAAGGCTTATGCGAAAGAGGAACCCCTACCGATTTCGATCAATATCGGAACGCATCCGAGCGAAGTAATCGCGGCGACCTACAAGGCGCCGATGGGAACCAATGAAATGGCGATCGCTGGCGGGATGATGGGGGCGGCGGTCGACTTTACGCCCTGTGCAACGGTCGACGTGCCGTGTCTCGCAAATGCGGAAATCGTCTTGGAGGCGGAAATACTGCCGACCGGATGGACGCAGCCGGAAGGGCGCTTCGGCGAATTCACGCGCCTTATGGGCGGATTGCATTGGAACCCCCTGGTTCGGGTCAAAGCGGTATCGATGCGCAAGCACGCGGTCTACTACGCCTTGCATATGCCGTGGGAAAATATCTGGCCGTCGGGACCGATCTACGAGGCGGCGGTTCGCCGCGTTTGCAAGGAGGCGGGAGTTCAAGTGACCGCCGTGAACATTACGCCCGGTGGTTGTTGCCATTGGCATGCGACAATCGCAATCAAGCCGCATCCGGGCGATGGGAAGAATACTATTCTTGCCGCGTTGTCCGTCGCCGATATGAAACACGTAACCGTTGTCGAAGACGATATTGACGTGTTCGATTTGGTGGATGTGGAATGGGCGGTCGCGACCCGGGTGCAGGCCGACCGGGACGTCCTGATAATTTCGAATTCTCGGGCCAAACCCTTGGATCCCAGCCTGGTCATCGAGCCGGGAAAAGTGCCGACCACGGCAAAAATGGGAATCGATGCAACGATCGCGGACGACGTGCCGCGCGAACGGTTTCAGCGGATTGCCTATGCCTATGCGGATAGGGTGTCATTGAACGATTACCTGGGCGAGCAGGGGGCCTTGGGAAAGGCCGCCAAACGTTCAAATTCTGCGCTCGTTGCCGAGGCCGATGCGCTGGCGGAACGCATTCGGGAAACGATAGATATCGAGCCAAAATACTTCGCTGAATTGGCGGAAATTTTTGAATCTGACGGGTTTCAAGCGGTCGCCCGGGCGGTCGGGGCACTCCATGCGGACGATATCCTATGGCAGGATTCGGTTGGCCGGTTTTGCCTCCGAGGGTCCGACTTCGCCGCTAGACCACCCAAATAACCATGTGAGCATGGTCACTGAAATTCTAATGGATTGAAATTATTTTCATTCAAAATCACAGGGGCCGAAGAGTTATGCTTAAGTCTATGAATAATATTATTAAGAGAAAATATTACGCTACTTCCTTTCACCTCGGTTTTTTTACATTGCTGGCTTGCGTTGCTGCAATTTCGCTGATGTCCGTCATGTCGGGGCCGAGCTAAGTCCGTCCAAATTGCGCGGCTACCGTCTCTGAAACCGTTATATTATAAGTGCTTGCATGCGTCTTTAGTCCGCTGGCAATAGGCGGTCCAGACGCCGTGTCAACGGCGCTGAGTATCTACTGGTCTACCGCGTCTAGCCATGCCCCAATTGGCCCAAAACTCCATTTTTCGGGGTTTCGCTGATTTGCCGTCCGGTGATGCGCATCACTGCAAAACAAGAGAAATTATCCTAACTTTCACTCAAGTTTTTTGCGAATGGAGCATTTATGCGCCAATTAATTTATGAGGTCCTGGGGGCGGAAAGCGGTGCCACCTTGACTGAATACGATATGTTCGCAGGCATCTGTGTCGACTCGGCCGCAACTGCGGCCATCCTCTTCGGCAGCGGATGGAAGGGTAGAATCGGATGTATCGCTGGTCAGTCGGACAAATCGCCGAATTTGGCCAATAAATAAGGAACTTAATAGATTTTTCGGACCGCAATCAGTTGAATTGACTCGGCACTCGTGTTTTCGGGGCGGCTCTGGGTGGGGCCGCCCCAGTTACTTATACGACTAGGACAACCGGTGGCCATTCTTCTCTAAATTCGGATTGATCGGCGGCACGAAGAACGCGGGCGAAGCTGGCAATTTTTTGTTTGGTCGAAACCAGTGCGTGCGTGTTGAAGATGGGGTGGTCCTAAAAAAGGCTGCCCCATCTGCAATTTCTGTGCACCGCGCCGCAATGAGTGGATGAATTCCGCGTACGGCGTTAGACGAACCTAACGCCGATTTCGTTGCCTGATCGCCGGACAACATCGCATTTAACGGTCAGATCAGCGGCGAAACGAAGGTCGAATCGGGAGGGCAATAGAAGTGGATCCACGGTTTTAAGCCTGGCGCCGTTCTTCGAGTAGTCAAGAATGGTACAACTCATTTGGCAGGCATTATTGTAGTAAAGGATCATCGCCTTCTTGTAAGTCTTGATTCTCGCATCATCTCGGCGGTCTTTGAAGCTAAGTCCAAACACGCCCATTTTCTTATAATTCCAGTTGCTTGCACCTTATCAGACTTGGGACTCTGGGGCTGTCGCCTTAACATTCCATTAACTTACAGGCGGTCTTGCGTGCGTTCGGTATGGTCCGTCGGTATGGCGCTGAAAGCCGCCATTCGAGCCGTGGCCGGTTGGTTTTCAGAAGGGGAGCGGCGGAACCGAGTGTTTCTGTTTCCGTCTGGGCGCCGCTCAGATTGACTTCGCTTCTTCCGCGTTGCCAGATAGCCCGGATATCACGATGGCTTTGCAGCGGGGAAAGATCGAATGGGACTCAGAGGAATCGGCGCGGCGACGATTGCGCGGGTGTTGGAGCTCAATCTGCCGGATTTCGAGCCCTTGGCATTTTTCCCGGAAACAACCGAAGCCGACTGGGCGCCGCACCTCGACTGGCTCAAGCTCAAGGCCATGGATCCGGTCAGCGGCAATCTGTACTTCCCGATGCAGAGTTATGTCGTCCGGACGCCACACCACACCATCCTGATCGACGGGTGCGTCGGCAATCACAAGGATCGGCCGCATCGCCCGAACTGGCATATGAAATCCGATACACGGTATTTCGATGCGCTGGCGGGCCATGGCCTAACAGTGGATGACATTGATTTTGTCATGTGCACCCATATGCATGTGGACCATGTCGGTTGGAATACCCGGCTGATCGATGGCCGCTGGGTGCCGACGTTTCCGAACGCACAATATGTTTTTTCCAAGAAGGAACATGATTATTGGGCGGCGATGCATGAAGAAACGCCGCTGCCGCACATCGCCGACAGTGTCCTGCCGATTGTCGAGGCGGGGCGGGCGCTCATGGTGACAAGCGACCATGCGCTCGATGACACGGTGTGGCTCGAACCGACACCTGGCCATACGCCGGATCACTTCGCGGTGCGGCTATCTTCGGCGGGGGAGGAGGCGGTATTCAGCGGCGACCTGATGCATGCGCCTATTCAGTGCCGGCATCCGGAATGGCGGGCGCGGCCCGACTATGACGTGCCGCTGGCGCGCGCCACCCGGCGGTCCTTCTTGGAGCGCTATTGCGATACCGACATGCTGGTTTGTACGGCACATTTCCCGCTGCCGTCGGCCGGCCATATCGTGCCGCACGGCGACGTTTTCGATTTCCACTACGATACGCAGGATTGGTAAGACAAGGCCGGTCAGGTATCTCGGCTCGTTTCGACGGGTCTGGGCGGAGTAGGGACGGGTTGGTCAGTCGGCGGCAGCCTTGTCGGCGTCTGCCTCGACAACCAGTCGGCCGCGCCGTAGTTGCAACACGCTGAAGATGGCGAGCATATACATTGCGGCAATTCCAACGAACACGCCGCGGAACTGTCCGCCATCCAGCAGCCACCCGAACAGCAATGGCCCGAGCGCGCTTCCCAGATCGAGGCCGGAATAGACAAACCCGAAGACTTTTCCGGTCGCTCCCACCGGCGTGGCTGCGCGGATCAGGATGTCCCGCGACGGGCCTGTGGTTCCAACGAAGAAGCCTGCGGCGCCGAGGAAAGCGATGACGACCGGCATCGACAACGGCAGCAACGCGACGCTGATCATGAATACCGCGCCGGATGCCATGCCTATCGTGGCGATCATTGCATGGCGGGGAAAACGGTCTGCAAGTTCTCCGCCGGCGAGGATGCCCGCCGCAGCGCCGCCGAGATAGATCGTGAGCCCGGCGGTCGCCAGCGCCAGCGGCGGATCGTATAACTCCATCAATGCTGGTACCGAAAAATTTTGCATGCCGACACCGGCTGCAGCGACCAGCATGAAATAGAAAAACGCCGCCATCAGCGGCAGATTGGTCAGGAGCCGGCCGTAAAATGCGACGCTGGGAAGGGTACCGCTCGAATCCGAGCTCCCGGGTGGCATGTGCAGAACCGCGCGATGTCGGAAGATCAACAGCGCCGCCAGCCAGCCTATCGCTCCCGCTGTGATGAGCCCCGCACGCCAGCCAAAGGTGCTGGCGACGCCATAGTAAATGATGATCGGCGAGAGGAAGTAGCCGCAAGTGCCGCCGAATCCGTGAATACCGAGGGCCCGGCCGATCCGCTGCGGGCTAATTTTTGCCGACAGGATCGATATGTCGGCGGGATGGAAAACACAATTACCGAACGCGGCTGTCACTGCCAGCGGCAGCAACAGCCAATATGTCGGCGTCAGGCCCATCAGAAACACCGACGTTGCCATTGTCGTGATGCCGAACAGCAGCAGACGGTGAGCGCCGTACCGATCGACCAGAATGCCGACGAAAGCCTGGCATGCCCCCGAGACGCCAAAGAACAGCGAAACGATCAGTCCGAGCGCCGTGTAGCTGACATCGAACTCGACCCTTAGCAGCGGGAAGAGGGGCCCCAACGCAACTTGATAGAAATGGGACAGGAGATGCGCGAAGCCGACCAGGCCAATAATCAACCCATCGGACCGTGGTGCCGAATCTGTCGCGGTCATCCGGTATCCTTCATGCGCGGCTTCTCCGATCGGATGCGGGACGATCCAGCCCGCGCCGGCGGAAGGATCTCTACCTCGCCGCGACTATCCACCATTCCCGCAAATTGTAAATGGGCGGTTGGCTGGTTCATGGGCAGGGGAAGATTAAAAAATATGCACAGCTGTGCGCACCGTCACAGAACGCCGTTAACCAAACCTGTTAACCATACCTCCGTAACCTTGGGAGGTGGCATTGATGAGGGCCGCCGGCGCCGACCAGCAAGCAACGGTGCCGCGACCACTCAACCAGAGAGAGGTTGGCGTCATGTCACCATACGAAATCGACCCTAATTCATCGGACCAGTATCGTATCGAGCGGCATTGCAAGATTATTGCATCAGGATCCGATCATTTTTGCCGTGTACCGGGAACCATCGCACCGGAGAGTCCGCGGCGAAGAATACCCATGACCGCGGCATGGAAATCCATCTGGATTGCCTGCATCGTCATGGTAGCCGGGATCGTGACCAATGGCGTGGCGATCAGCCGGTCCGGTACAGTCGATGCGACGCAAACTTCTGCGGCCACCGTGCCGGTGCAGACCGCCCCGCAAATATCGCCCGACCGCCCGAAATGCCGAGCTGCCAAGCGTAATATTGCCGCTTACAGCCAGGCGGTAGGGTTGCTTGACCCGTGGCGCGCATCGCATCGGCGTCTTGCCGCCATTTATCACGAAGCCTGGCAAGCAAAACACGATTGGTATCAGAAAAACTGCCGTTAGCCGGCAGGGGCGCGCTAATGCCGGTTCAGCCTCTGCTCTTCCTTGTCTCGGACAATAAGCCGGCTACAGCCACTTCCCGTCGTCGCGGGTTAGCCGCAACAGCTTGTTCAATTGTGGGAGGGCCAGGCCAAGGGCGATGCAGCTAAGGATCATCAATCCGAAAAACAGGATCGGCCTGCCCGACAGGATGGGGGCGAACCACCACACGGCGAGACAGGCGGCAAAGAGCAGAAGCGCCCAGCTTCGGCGGAGTATATCCATCGCCAATTCCGTCCCGTGGATCGATCTATCGTCCGGTGCGCCGAATATACGGCGCGGGGATTCCGGTCTTATGTCGATGGCGCCGTTTCCTGAGAGAGTCGCACCGCAAATTTATTGTACAACCAAGCAAAGATGGCGCCGCCAACCAAGCCGTCGACCGCCGCCCAAACGAGGCCTATGACGCTTCCCACGGGCGTGATCTCGTATCCGACATAGACGCGCTCCAGGAGTGTCGGAGCGGCCGCGGCGTCGCCAAGTACGATCAACCACCACGTGAGTATAAAAACGCCGGCGCCCCAGACGATTGCGGAGGCGATGGCAAACGCGCGAACGTTCAGAATCACAGTCGGTCCTCCCGTTCAATGTCTCGATTTGGCGAGGATAGCACGGCCGGCGACGTGGTGGAGACGCGAAATTATTGTGATAATACAAGACCATTCGTCAGTCCGCCTTGTGCCGAGGCCCGGAAACGCCGTTTACATCAATATCGCCGAACACCCGGCGCGCATGAGCCTCGACGACGGGCCGTTGCTGAGCCAATGGAAGCCTTCCTATAAACGCGGCTCTGCAATGCAGGCTTCGCTGGCGGTCATTGGTGGCCTGTTGGGAGTATGGATGTGGTATCTGAGCAATGACTGGCGATGGGTTTTGGGCGCCGGCGTCCTTGTCGATAATTGGCCCTTCACGCTTCTCTCGATCATGCCCCTGAACAATCGCCTCGTGGCAATGACCGAATTTTCACCGCCGGCCGAAATGCGGGGCCTGATGGAGCGGTGGGGCAGGCTACATGCGATTCGGAGTGCCCTCGGGGCCGTCGCAACCGTGATTTATGTTTGGGCGATGAACTGAGTCGAACCGGTTTCGTTTCTAATGGTGAAGACTCAGGAGCCGGCGATGCGCCTTCCGCTAAACGAACCGGACCGCAAGCTGGTCATCCTCGCGCCGAATCACCTCGCAGTCGTAGGATGGCCCCTTGGCGATCATCAGACGGAATGTCTGCGGCAAGACTGCCGCATCGGTCGGCTTGAGACGGGCACCGTTTTCCGACATGTCGAGGATGATACACTTCATCATGGCGTTGTCGTTTTGATGGAGGATCGTCGCCGCCTTGAGCGTCTTCTTCCGGGGCGTGACGCGCCGTTCATCCAGGAGCGCCCGAATATCCTCTACCCGGGCGGGTTTCTCGAGCGTCGCGACCGTCGCTTCGATGCGCGGCTCGATGGCCGTGCGTGCGGCGGTCAAGAAGGTCGGGTCATGTCCCGTCATAAACACGAGCTTGCCCTTGAAACCCTTCTTCGTGAGCCAGTTGGCCACCTCGATGCCGTCCAAATCGGGCATGAAAATGTCTAGAAAAATAACCTCAGGCGTAAACTTGTTGTAACGGTTGATAATCTCGCGCGGATTAGAAATTTGTTCGACACGATGGCCCATGGAGGTAAAGACACGCTTTATGAGCCGGCCGAATTGGACGTCATCGTCAACCACGAGAATTGATTTTGCCGCCATAACATAAGTCCCCAAACTTACAATTTGCCGGAAATTTCCGATATTAGGCTGATTCCCTGTCAAACTCGTAATTAGTCAAAATTGCTCCGAGAAATTGATGCAAATTGTCCATATATGCAGTGTTCTTCATCATATGATGGCGGTCACACTGATGGCCGGGGGGTAACGCCGAAATGGCGCCGGGAATAGAGGAGTTATTTCAACTCGTCATGAGAGGTTTTCGCGCGCTGCGGCCAATGCGTGTACGATGAAACGAAATTTCTAATTTAAAATTATTCCAAAAACAATTTAGCCACAATCCTTTTGACAGCGGACACTATGGCCAATTCACTGCTCATCCAGCCTGTTTACGCTAAATCGCTGGGCGGGGATTGGAACGAGGTCTTGCGGGCAATCGTTCCGCTCAACTATGTGAAGGGATTTCGCGGGGCCAACCCGGAGCTGTCGAACGCGACAATCGACGTGAACAACACGTTCGGACGGAGCGAGATCAAACTCACCGGCTATTTCTCACCCAAGAAACCGATGGCCCTATGTGCCGGCGAATTCATCTGGGGCGCGGACACAGGCCGAGATGGATCGAACTTACCGTCAGCCCGCGCCGCGCGGCCGCAAGCTATTAGGACCGAAAGAACAGCAATGTCGGGCGGCGACCGACGGGAACGACCGTCTCATGCATCGGGAATGAGGTAGATTCCTGTTCTGGCCGTCGCTCCACTAGCGCCTGGGTACTTTCTGGGGCAGACGGATGTGAGGTGCCCATTTCCGCCATTCTTCCTTTACTTCGCTATGCAGCGTGAACTGGGCTCCTTTGGTGACCGCCTTTCCACCGTCCTTCGGCGTGGCGAAGGCAATGCCACCGCGCAGCAGCGCGCTCAGAGATTCGATGTCGATCTTGGCGCCCGAGAAGAGCCCGAAACTTGCATGGATGCCGCTCGCGTTCCAGAACACTGAATTGCTGCGCACCAAGGGCGCGTAGCGGCGCTTGATGGCAACGTGCAGCGCGACGAAGCTCGCATCATCGCTTAATTCGACATCGGTTATCTTACCGACCTCGACCTCCCGGTATAGAATAGGATCGTCGGCTTTCACCGAACCCTGGATCTCGGACTTCAACACGATGTGCAGCGCGTCCGCCACCTTCTTATGGCGGAACAGGGCCTCGGGCCGTTCGGCGTGGAGCCGGAATGTAGTTCTATATTTGGCTCGTGGGGCCAGCTTCGCAGGGTTGGCGAGCGCGATACCGCCAACCAAGAGGCTTTTCAGGGATTCGATTTCCACTGAGGCATCGACCAGATCGCCGAGCTTCAGCTTGATCCCGCTGGCGTTCCAGAACACGGAGTTGGCGCGGACGAGGGCGGCGTGCTTTCGGGCGATCCCCAGTTCGATCTCCACACCGTTTGCCGCCTTGTTGAGCCGGGTCTTAAGCACCTCGCCGATCTCTATTTCACGGTAGAGAACCGGATCGCCTTTCCTGACCCCGCGCAAGTCGTCGGCGGTCAGGTTCACCTTGAATTCCCTGGCCGCCTCGGCAGCAGCCTCACCCAGATAGGCCGGGCGATCATGCAACAGCGCGAAGCGGTGGCCGGGCTTCACCCGAGGTCCGGGCTTGGCAGGGTTAAGGAATGCGATGCCACCCGCAATGAGGTCCTCGAGCGACGTTACCTCCAGCGAAGCATCCAGCAGGTTGTTGAAGTTCAGCTTAAGGCCGCTGGCGTTCCAGAACCGGGAGTTAGCATGCACGAGCGCCGCGTGTTTCTTGTCGATAATGACATCGATCTCGACCTCCGTGGCGCTCTTTGTCAGTCGGGTCTTGATCACCCTGCCGACCTAGCTGGCGATAGGTAATGTTGTCGCCGGCCTTGACCCCACCCAGCTTCTTGGTCGTCAGGACGAGCTTCAAACCCTGCGCCGCCCCGTGACTTAGAATGGATGTCGGGCGCTTGTCATGCAGCGTAAAAACCGCGTCGGCCAGCGCCGGTGCCGCCGCTTCGGGCGGACTCGCGAAGGCCATGCCGCCGGCCAACAGGTTCTCAAGCGAGCCGACGCGCACCGAGGCGTCAAACAGGTTCCCAAGTTCCAAATCGATGCCGCTGACATTCCAGAACACGCTGTTCCGGCGGACGAGGTCTGCGTATTTCTTGTCGATCAGGATCTGAATGTCGACGCCCGCATCGCCCTTGGCGAACCGGTACTTCAACACTTTGCCCACGGGAATGCCACTGTGGTAGACCGGAGCCGCAACGTGAATGGAACCAAGCCGCTCGGCGTGCACCGTAAACGTTCGGCCGTCGTAACCGGAGCTTGGCGGCTTGTTCAGGCCCTTGAAGTTCGTCGTCGGCACACCGCCGCCCGGCTGAACGGTGATGTAATCTCCCGAAATCAACGTGCTGAGCCCGGAGATCCCGGTAAAGCTGAACCGCGGACGGACGACCCAGAATTGCGTATCTTTGTTGAGAATGCGTATCGCGGCGTCCTTGATAATTGTGGCGTAAACAGTAACGCGTGAAATATCCTCGCCCACGTGAATTGCATCGACAATGCCCACGTGTACACCCTTGTAGAGGATCTTGGTCTTGCCGGCCTCCAGACCCTCGGCGGTTTCGAAGGTTATCGTGATGGCGGTGCCCTTTTCGCTGAACGTTTTGTAACCGACCCAGCCCGCGACAGCCGCCACGACCAAGGGAATGAACCATACGATGGAGAGGTGCCTGGGCGGTCGAATTTCGGCTTTCGGGGGCTGGTCCGGCGAGCCTTGTTCTGTTGATTCATCGCTCATTTTTAGACTCCAGTTGATCCCACATCAGCCGTGGATCGAAACTCTTGGCGGCGAAGATCGTCAAGATGACGACGGCGGCGAAACAAAGGGCACCCAGGCTGGGCTCGACGGTGGCAACCTTTTCGAGCTTGATCAGGGCGGCGAGAATTGAGATCACGAAAATGTCGATCATCGACCAGCGCCCGATGCCCTCGACGATCCGGTAAAGCCGGGTCCGCTCGTCGGGACGCCAACGCCATTTCCACTGCACCGAAGCGGCAACGTATGTCAGCGAGATAAGCTTCAACACTGGAATTGCGATGCTGGCCATGAACACCACACCGGCAATCGGCCAGTCCCCGCCCTGCGCCAGTTCGATCACCCCGCCCATAATGGTGCTGGTCTCCTGGTTGCCGAACGACACGATGACCATCACGGGCAGCACGTTGGCGGGAATGTAGAGCATGTATCCCGACAGGATCAGCGCCCAGGTCCGCGACAAACTGTTCGGCTTTCGGTGTGTCAGGGTTGCGCCGCACCGCGGACAGGCAGCCGCGGCGGCGTTCGCCGGATCCGGGGGATCGATTAACAGGTCACAGGAACCGCAGGCCCATGGAAGGCTTGCTGCATCGGCGACGCCGACACGCCCCAGACCCGGCGCAGACGCCATTTCCCAAATGGCATGCCGGTCCAGACTCCTGTGGATCGCCAAAATTGCGAAGGTGAGGGCAAAGAAGGCATACAACCCGCCGCCGTAAACAACCTCGCCGAAACTACCCAGTTTTATGAGGGCGATGAGAATCCCGAGCATATAGACCTCGAGCATGGCCCAAGGCGTCAGCGCCTCGATTGCCCGAAATACTAATGCCAACTTCCAGGGCCGCCACCCGAATGACAAGGGCAACAGAACGTAAAGCAGACCGACGAGATACAGAAGCGGCGCCAGGATCGTGGTGAACAGGACCAGCCCCGCCAGTTCCCAATACCCCTCGATATAGAGCGCGATAACGCCGGAAATCAGGTTGCCCGGCTGGCTGCGGCCTGAGATTTCGAAGGTCGCTAAGGGAAAGGTATTGGCGATCAGGAAAAGAAGGAAGGCCGTAAACGTCAGGGCCAGGGCAATCTGGAAATCGCCGCGGGGTTTGCGATGGAGGATGTCGCCACAGCGGATGCAGGCGAGGGATGCACCGCGCGGTGGCATGCCCGCCTGATGCAATTGGCTGCAACTCGGACATGCGATCAGCCTTGCGCCTGACATCAGGATCCAGGAACCATGTGTTACCCCCCCAGGGGGAAACCGGAGCCGACCGGCATCAAATCACCCGGACGGACCCGACGTTTCTTCTTTTAAAATCGCCCGGACCTATTTTTTATTTCATTCGCACGCCGATCAAGATTTTATTGGCGGTCTTCCTAATACGCGAGAAACGCATCCTCCATGGCATCGACCGCAATAGCTCGTGGGTTGAGATTGGGATCGCACCGCGGCGGTCCAAACGGCACGACGCCTAGACTCTTCCGGACGCCTTTAGGCCAAGTTCGAGCCCCGCGAAGGATAGCGTCGGCGCCGCCATAAGCCAGCGGAAGCCCTTGTCCAGCAGCGCCTCGACGTTCTCGGCGCTCACATGAGGGTGACCGCAGGGCACATCGTACTGTTTGCAGATAGCAAGGATCTCGTCGATCGCGGCGGCAACCGTCGGGTGGTCGTACTGCCGGGGATAGCCCAGATCCTGCGATAGGTCGCCTTCGCCGATCAGCACGACGCCGATGCCCGGCACCTGCTCGAGCATGCTGGGCAGGTTCTTGATGGCCCGCGCTTCCTCGCACATGATGACGACCAGGATCTCGCCCTCCGGGTTGAGCGGCCAGACGTCGGCGCGTTTGTAGTATTCCTGCTGCGTCAGCCCCCAATAGAGCGCCGCTCCCTTCGGGCCATCGCCGCGCTGCCCCGCCGGTTCGAAGTTCGGCGAGGACGGCGGCCGCGGATAGCGGCAGGCGGCAACGGCGTTGCGCGCCTCTTCCACGGTGCTGACATGCGGCCAGATCACGCCGTAGACCCCGACATCGAGCACCTGCTTGGCAAGCCAATGGTTCATTTCCCCGCCATTCGCCGGAATGCGCACGTAAGGTGCGACCGCCGGCGCGACGGTGCCCGCCTGCACGATCTGCCGCCGGTTCAGCATGTATTGCATACAGTCGCGCAGCAGACCGGTGTCATAGGGGGAGTGCTCCATCTCGAACACCACGGCGTCGTAAGGCGCGGCGGCGAGAGCCTGTGCCGTGCTGATCTCCGGCGGAGAAAAGGTGGTGAAGGCGGGACGGCCTGCTTCGAGGGCTCCGATCGCTCCATTTAGGCGAGGCATCGCGTCCATGGTCTTGCTCCTTTGCTGCTTACGCTCTTTGCGCTGTAGCGGTCATCGCATTGTCGAAGCGATGACCGGGCGACGCAAGCCCGGCGCCGTGTCGTCCTGCGCATGGAGATCACGGCGCCCCTGCAGCCACAGACTGGCCCGCCTGCATGCCCGTGGGGTCGCCCGGAACAACGCAGATTTTGGCGGGATTTGCGTGCTGGCCATGCCGTGGCCGTGGATTCACGTTAGAGGGCGAGTTTTTGCGCGCCGCGAGAGAGGGGGAACGAGTGCAACACCGCGAAGGCCGAGGGGGTGGGGTGACCGAATGTCCGCTGTTGGGGGAAGAGCGGAAGTCGATCAGGAGCGGCGGAATGTCCGCTAGTCGCCATAAGCAGATCAAGCCGCCGCTCGTTTTACAATTCCGTTATAGGGTGTAAACAGGACTATAATTTAACGTTGTCGGTGCTCAGTAAAACGTTCTCGTCGCGCCACCTTCATTCCACCGCCTCAACCTTGTCCTGCGTCTTTGTTTCGAAATCCCCGGCGTCATGGCGTTCGCGGAGCTGTTCGTGCGGTTCGCCGCGCAGGCGGTTGACCATGCGGCCGCGCTTGACCGGCTCGCGGGCGTGAATTTCCTCCGCCCAGCGCAGCACGTTGGTGTAGGACCTGGCGTCGAGGAATTCCTCCGCCCCGTACTGGTCGAGGATGACCAGCCCGCCATACCAAGGCCAGATCGCCATATCGGCGATGGTGTATTCGTCGCCGCACATATAGCGGTTGTCGGCCAGGCGCCGGTCGAGCACGTCGAGCTGGCGCTTGGTTTCCATCGTGTAGCGGTCGATGGGGTATTGCTGTTTTTCCTCCGCGTAGGCGTAGAAATGACCGAAGCCGCCGCCGAGATAAGGGGTGCTGCCCATCTGCCAGAACAGCCAGGACAGGCATTCCGGCCGCTGCGCCGGATCGCTCGGCAGGAATTCGCCGAATTTCTCGGCCAGGTACAGCAGAATCGCGCCGGACTCGAAGACGCGGGTTGGCGGATTGGTGCTGTGGTCCATCAGCGCCGGGATCTTGGAATTCGGGTTCGCCGCCACGAAGCCGCTGCCGAACTGGTCTCCATCGCCGATGCGGATCAGCCAGGCGTCGTATTCGGCGCCCGCATGGCCCTGCGCTAGCAGCTCCTCCAGCAGCACCGTGACCTTTACGCCGTTCGGCGTGCCGAGCGAATAGAGCTGCAGCGGGTGCTTGCCGACGGGCAGTTCCTTGTCGTGGGTCGCGCCGGCGATGGGGCGGTTGGTGCTGGTAAACCGCCCCTGCTTCTGGCCTTCCCATGTCCAGACTTTCGGCGGCGTGTAGGTCTTTGTCATTGTGCGAACTCCGTTCCGGGTGACGTAGCTGCGATTAGCGATACCATATGAGGGGCCGTCGCGGCGAATGGAGCCTTTTTGAGAGGCATGATTGTACTCGTGCAGGGTGGAAACCACTTGTACGAACGCAGTATACCTCACCGGGAAAGGAAAACCGCCATGCCAATCTATGAAAACGGTCCCGTGCAGATCCATTACGAGGAGGCCAGTTCCGGCTTCCCGCTGCTGGTCATTCCCGGCGGCGGGCCTACCTGAACACTCCCTATGGCAAGCCCGTTGAACTCGTTGCGGCCAGACAACCCAAGCCATCATGACGCTGGCGAGTTTTGATTTCCTATCGGTACCGGTGCCGCCGCGGAGTCTTCCACAATTCTAGCTACTTGTGGAACGACGGATGTCTCACCTGGGTCAAAAGCGGAAGTCGCGTGGGACCGTGGAAATGTCCGCTGTTAAGAGAAGAGCGGACGTCGATCCGAGCCGTCGGAAGGTCAGCTTCTAGCCGACAATGGACATTCTATGTTCGATGCACCCGCAACGTCGCGGACCAGTGTCTGCCACTCGACCACGAACTGGTAGGCCAATGCGGCACGGGCGTATCCGTGCCCTTCCGTCGACGGCTCGGATTGGCTACGCTTGGCGCCGCGGGACCCGGGATCGAATTGGAGAATTTCAGTCCATGCATTTGTTCAAGGAAAATGCGCCTGACAACATGGCCGCGGCCGTGGCGCAAATTCCGGTTATCGATTTCGGTCCCTACTTTGCCGGAGATGACTGCGCCCTGGAGACGCTTGGCGCCGAGGTCAGGCGGGCCTGCGAAACGATCGGGTTTCTCTACATCAAGAACCATGGCGTTCCCCAAGACCTGATCGACCGCGCGTTCGAGCAGTCGAAGCGGTTCCATGCCCTGCCGTTGGACGACAAGCGGAAGCTTCAGCTGGACACCAACAACGTCGGCTTTTTGGAGATAAACACCAGCACCCAGGCGCATTCGACGGTGCACAAGGCGACCAAGCCGAACCAAAACGAATCTTTTTTTATCACGCATGACCGCGCGCCGGATCATCCCGACCGCATCGCGGGGCTACCGTTGCGCGGTGGCAATTACTGGCCGGAGACGTTGCGCGGATTTCGCGACGGCGTGATGGCGTATTTTCGCGCGATGAATGCGCTCGGCGATCGGATGTTGCCGGCCTTCGCGGCGGCACTCGGCCTGGATGCCGATTTCTTCGCGCCCCTGTTCACGGATGAGAACCACGCGACGTTGCGGATGCTGCATTATCCGCCGACCAAGCTCGAAGACAACGACTTCGGCGCCGGACCGCATACGGACAATAGTTTCCTGACGATCCTGGCGCGCATGGAGGTGCCCGGGCTGGCACTGCGCTTGCCATCCGGCGAGTGGATTACACCGCCGCTCATCCCCGGCACGTTCCTGGTCAATATCGGCAATATCCTGCGGCGGATGTCGAACGATCGATTCCTGTCGACGCCGCATGGCGTGATCGTCGACGGCACGGAGGACCGATATTCGCTGGCATATTTTCACAGTCCACACCCGTACCGTACAATCGAGGTGCTGCCGAGCTGCACCAACGAGGACAACCCGCCGAAATACGAGCCGGCGATCTATGCCGATCTCATCATGGAGTTCTTTAACGCCAACTACTTTCATCAAAAGGATCACGGCACGATCGATATTCGCAACCGTTATCGTTAGCAGCCGACTCCCGGGCGATCGGGCCCTTTTTTCGATCGACAATCAGCGTCTTCGCATTCGGGACGAGCGATCCGATATAACGCGGTTTGGGCGGAACTGCCGCAATGAGAAGGCTGGCGCCAAGCCGATCCCGTGCATCGGGTGACCGAATGTCGGTTTGCGGGTGCAAAGCGGACTTGCGAATGCAACACGCTTTATCTTCTGCTTTTAGCGAATTGACGACATGCGTAATTTTAGCACTTTGTTGGTGCCGAATTGGGTGTTCGGTAACGCAGTCGATTGCTGGCGTCGCGAGCGCAAGGCGAGCTGTTTGTTTGAGGCGCGGTCGGCAACGGTTAGCTTAATCTTGGGCGGGAAACCGATCGCGCGCCTTGAGCGCGGCCTCGACCCGGTTGCGCACCTGCAGCTTTTGTAAAATGTTCGTCATGTAGTGCTTGATTGTCTTTTCGCTGAGCTTCAGCTTTACCGCAATTTCCTTATTGCTGAGCCCGTGCGCAACCCATTTCAGAATTTGTTCCTCGCGGACCGTCAGTTCTGAAAAGGGATCGGGTGGCATGTCACTCGTGCTGCGGTTTTTCAATTCGATGAGCAGCCGGGTCGCCAAGCTTGGTGAAATGTAAGATTCGCCATCATGGACCGTGCGTACGACCTCAACCAATTTGTCGCCGCCTATACCTTTGAGAACATAGCCGCGCGCGCCGGATTCAAGGGCGGCAAGAACGTCGTTTTCATCTTCCGAAACGGTCAACATCAAAATTTTTACGACGGGACAAGTGCGTGAAATATGTTCCGCGGCGCGGAGGCCGCCGCCCGGCATGCTGACGTCGAGCAGTACGATGTCCGGCAGAAGATCGCAAACCACATCGACCGCCGCATCCGCGGTCGCACATTCCCCAACAACTTCGAAATCGGGAACCGCGGATAGCGTCCTTGAAACCCCTTCGCGAAACAACGGATGGTCGTCGGCAAGGACGATTCTAACTTTGTTCGGCATCAAACCAGCCATCTTGTTTGACGTAACAGCGCATCGTCAGCCGTGTCCCGGATTCGGGCAAAGAGTCTATTTCGACGGTCCCACCCAAGCTTTCGACCCGCTCCCGCAAACCGGGCAACCCCAAGCCTTCGGCTCCCGACAATTTGACTATATCAAAGCCGCGCCCCTTGTCAGATACAGAGACTTCAATCGATTTGCCGTCGAACTTGCACCGGACCTCCTGTCCTACACCGTCGGCATGTCTGTAGGAATTATTTAACGCTTCTTGAACGAAGCGAAAAATGCATATCTTAAGGGACCTTGATAGCGATTCGGGGGTCGAGTCTGTCTGCAGGCTAACGTTTGTTCCCGTACGGCGTTCATGCGCCGCGGCGACCTGCTGCAGGACCTGTCGGACAGTCAGCTTATCGAGGTAGGGTAACGTGAGACCGGCACAAATTTCCCGAATTTCGTCAATCGCTTCGGATAAGGAACTGTGAATGGCGTCCAGGTCGATCGCGTCGCCACCGCCATGTTTCGCGTTTTCCGCAAGAGGCTTCAGTGAATCGAGCCGCAGTAAGGCCAGTGCCAGGAGCTGCGCAGGCCCGTCGTGCAGATCGGCGCTGATCCGGCGCAGGTAGTGCTCGTTGATTTCAGCGGTCCGGTGGGATGCGCGCTGCAACCGTGCATGGAGGCCTTCATTCTGCGCAAGCAGCTCCGACAGTTCGCCGACCCGGTTTTCGAGGGCGAGGCGCTGGCTTTGAATGATTCGGCTGCCGCGTATGACGATTCCTGAAAGCGCCGCCAACATTGCCAAGGTTACTGTTGCGACGACCAGCCAACTTTGCAGGTTTGACCAAAAAAGGATTTCTTTAAGAGCCTCCGCCGTTTCGTAAAACTCGGCAACGGCAATAATCCGGCCGGTCCGCGTTTCGCGGATCGGGCTGTACATTTCGAGCAGAGGTTTGCCTGCGGCCCGTTCAAATGCGTCTTCTTCATCGTCCAGCGTATCGAATACTGCTGCCACTTCGCCCGTCCAAGCTGCTTTCAGACTGGGCGTCGCAGGAAATTTTTTGCCGATAATCTCTGGTCGGGAGCTGTAGGCGATCAGGCCGCCTTCCTTCCAGATTTTGAAGGATATGATCCTGCGTCCGAATTCGCTGCTTTCTATGGTCGCATCAAGCTCAGCTTGCATGGCCGGCGAAATTCTGTCTTCGCGCGCGAGCTCCTGAACCAGGGGCGCGACGAAGCTTTCCACGTAAAGCGCGGTCGAGGCGGCGGTGTTTCTCGTAACGCCGTGCTCGATCCGTTCGGTCACCCAAATTCCGATCGTAATCATGCCTCCGAGCAGAACGAAGGTTCCCGTGTAGAGGAATTGCTTCGCCAGCGTCAAACGGCGCCATTCGGCGGATAGCCGGCCAATTTTCGTCAATATTGCGGATTGTATGGCAACTCTTGTCATTCAGACATCATAGAACATCTCGAAACCGCGGCATCAGACTAAAGTCCGATCGATTTTCGGACCTCAGTACGGTCGATTCGTCGGACTTCCGAGCCTGTTGCACCGAGCTCCATTCTGCCAATGTTAAAGCATGGACGAATACGGAGCGTCGGATCATCGAGCGGCTCCTCTGCGTCCGCCTGGTATTTCTTAATGGGGCAAGTTTGATGGAAAATGTGAATGCGCAGCGGGTCTCAGATTCCTCCGTGCAAGATGCTATTGTCATTCCATCTCTTTCATCATCGGTTGAACTCAAAGCCCCTGCAGCCGTTGCAACGGCGTTTCCCGCTGCCACGGACATCGCTGTGGCAATATTGAATGCGGGCGGCAACGCTATGGACGCAGCCGCGGCGGCGGCCTGGGCGCTGAGTGTCTGTGAACCGAGCGGTTCCGGTCTGGGGGGACAGACCACCGCACTGATCCGAACACGTGACGGGCGAATGCTCGTATTGGACGGCCACTCTCGCGCGCCGCGTCGAGCGAACCGCCGGACGATCTCGGCAGTCGCCCAGGATGCGGGTCGTAGGGCTACGACGGTGCCGTCGACCCCAATCGTGCTGCAGGCCCTGTCGGACCAATTCGGCAAACTGCCAGTAAGCGCTGCGATAGAACCGGCGGTCGCGCTTGCGGAAACCGGCAGTGCATTGACGCGGTTGCAACGCCGGGAAATCAAATGGTGCTGGAAAGCGCTTAAGGCGTCTGGGTCCAGTGAACTCTTTCTCGACCCGAAGGGACGGCTGCTCAAGTCGGGCATGACGCTCCGCCAACCCCGCCTTGCCGCGACACTGAGGCGACTTCAATTGCAAGGCGTCGACGATTTCTATCGCGGGGCACTCGCGCAGGATATCGCTTCGGATATGTCGGAGCATGGAGGCCTGATCGATATGGAGGATCTTGCTGCCGCTGAAGCGCCGCCGGTTCGCGATCCGGTCGAGGTCGGTTTCGCCGGGTACAGGGTCCTTTCGACACCGCCGACAAGCGGTGGGGTCACCTTGCTTCAGGCATTGAAACTTTCCGAAAGGCTCATCGCAAAGAATCGGCGTGGTGACCCAACTGCTCACGAACTCGAAGCGGTTTTGGATGCCGTCTATGCGGCGTTTGCCTTTCGTGAGCGCTGGCCGCTCGCAGCCGATGAGTTTACGCCTTCGATACAGGACTGGATGCTCGGCGACGGCTTGATCGACGACCTCGTCGGGACACTACGGACGCAAGCGCGCCGGCCGGCGATTGAACGCGGCGCGGAAGCCGCCGGTGAGACAACCCATCTGTGTGTCGCCGACGCCGCAGGCAATGTCGTCGCACTCACACAATCGATCCAGTCCCTCTACGGCGCAAAGGTCGCCCATCCTTCGCTTGGGTTTTTCTACAACAATTATCTGACCACTTGCGTTCGATACCGTCATCCCAATCGCTTGGCGGCCGGTTGTATACCGCGCTCCAATGTCAGCCCGGCGATCATTTTAGACAAGGACGGTTCGCCCAGGCTTGCAGTCGGCGCCGCTGGCAGCCGCCGGATCGTTTCCGCAACGCTTCAGGTAATTCGCCGAGTGCTTGCGGGCGGCGAAATCCTCTCAGACGCCATAGCCGCACCGCGTGGACACGCCTTATTGAACGGAAAGGCATGGGTCGAAGAACCAAGCTTATCCAAAGCCCTTCGCGCCAGCCTCGCCGGCCGCTACCGCCAAGTGATCGCGCGTAAAACGCATGATTACAAAATGGGCTGTGTCCAGGCGATTTCCTGGGACGGAGATGGAAAAATCAGCGCGGCCGCCGATCCGAGGCGAGACGGTACCGGAACCGTCTTGCCGCACTCGAAAGCGGAAGGCCGGTGATGACAGTGCTGGATCACTTGAAGCGGCCGTCGTCCCAATCGCCTTCGAGTGCTTGGCGAACGGGCAGCGCTGCGGGTTTGTTTGTGCTGTTTCCGCTCCTTATCGCGGTATTGCGTGAAATGCCGACAAACATGATTTCCAGCACCTTGGATGCGCTGACATTGGCGGACCTTCCGCCCGAAATTGTCCAACAGGCCGGGTATGTCATGGCGATTCCGTTGGGTTCGTTGATCGTCGTGTTCGTGCGACTGACGCTTGGTTTACGCCCGCTCGGACCGTTTCGCCCGATTTTGATCGCTCTCGCCTTGCAAATGACAGGCATCATCGCAGGGCTCTGCTTTCTGGCGGCGACGTTTCTGCTCATCGTGTTTATCCGGCCGCTGATTCTGCGACAGGGGCTGGCCTATTTCGCACGCACGGCCTTGCTGGTCAGCGTGGTTGCGAGTTTCGCGGTCCTGACGGTTTTAGTCGGCAAGTGGTTGGCACTCGATGCACTCGTATTGGTCATCCATTTTCCGTTGATCGTGCTCTGCCTCGTATCCGTTTCGTTTGCCGGCAAGATCGAATCCGAAGGGCTGCGGTCCGCTATATGGCGCGCCGGTGTTACGGCCGCGACTGCCGTTGCAATCACCATCATCGTTACGGCGGACGGCGTCGTGCCATTCCTGCTTTCGCATCCCGAAATGCTGCTGCTGCAAATTGGGTTGATCGTCGTAATAGCGCGCCATGGGGCACTGCGCCTTTTTGACGGTTTGAACCCCTCACGGCGCTACCCGAAGAAATTGCAAGCCAAGGAACGACGGCGGCGTGCGCGAAAGCTCGTCGCTGAGTAAGAGATTGGAACAACGAAGGGAATTCGGACAATGAAAATTGCTGTCGTCCGCAACCGCAAAAACGAGCGCGTGATCAACAGGTTCGGCCGGCCCTGTCCGGAGATCTATGGCCGCAAATCGGTGCAGCGCGTGCTGGATGCGCTTCGTGCTGCCGGTCACGAGGCGAAGGCTATTGAGGGCGACGGGGCACTCGTATCCCGGCTCGCAAACTATATTCCGAGCGACATCGACGGGAAACCGACTGGACTGGTGTTCAATATGGCGTACGGCATTCAGGGAGACTGTCGATATACGCATGTACCGGCGATGCTGGAGATGGCCGGCGTTCCCTATACTGGCTCGGCGCCCATGGGGCATGCGCTTTGCCTGGACAAGGTGTTGACGAAAATCTTGATGCGGCGTGAAGGCGTTCCGACACCCGACTGGATGATCGCAGATAGGCCGCATTGCGACCCGGGCGCTCTCACATTTCCGCTAATCGTCAAGCCACGGCACGAGTCGACGAGTTTCGGCCTGCGTATCGTGCACGACGGACAGGCGCTAAAGGACGCGATCGAGAACATCCTTGATACATACAGGCAGTCCGCCCTCGTCGAGACTTATATCGACGGACAGGAGGTCAATATCGGTCTTCTCGGCAATGACCCCGTCGAAGCAATGCCGCCGGTCGAGCTGGACTTCGGCGGGCGCACGTTGAAGCTCGATACGTGGGACGATAAGTACCACAAGCGTGACGATAAGTACCACAAGCGTGACGACGAACCGCAGAAGCGTTGTCCGGCCCGCGTAACGCCCGTGCTAGACCGGCAATTAAAGCGTATTGCAGCGGAAACCTTCCGGCTGACGCATTGCCGTGACTATGCCCGTGTCGACATTCGGATCGACCAGGCCGGTCGCCCCTTCGTGCTTGAGATTAATTCGATGGCGTCGCTCGGTTTGGGGGGCTCCTACGTGCATGCCGCCAGCCGCCTGGGCATGGATTTTGAGGCACTTGTGGGGCGCATCGTCGACGTCGCCCACAGGCGCTATTTCGGCCGAGCCGCTCCGCGCGAATACTCGCCGGCAACGGCGACTGACGCGGCGGCATAGTGGAACGGTTCGAGAGCGAGGGAATAGAGGGCAATGACCGAATACAAAAAAGCGCATGCCGATCGGGTGCGCGGCATGTTTAGCGATGCGCCACGCGGATGGTCGCCCGACGCGATGGCTACGATCGACTTTATTGAGGGAACGCGCGCAGTTCCCGAGTTGGAACTCGTCGAAAAATCCGTTACGCCGCGCAGGGTTCCCCGCTTCTACGAAGAACATATTCGCGCCGGCGACCACTACGAAAAGCTGAAGTTGATCGTCGAGCCGTCGGTTCGGGAACTGGAAGCCGACGGTAGCCTGGATACGAGCGGGGAAGCCGAGAATACGGTCGTTCCCGGTCTCCAGCATAAATATCCGCAGACCGGATTAATGCTTGTCACCGAACAATGCGCGGCCTTCTGCCGGTATTGTTTCCGCAAGCGTTTTGTCGGCAAGTCCCAGGACGAGGTCGCCGTCGATTACGACCGGATCGCCGACTATATTTCTTGTCATCCGGAAATGAACAACGTGCTGCTGTCGGGCGGCGATCCATTTATGTTGAAAACCCGGACCTTGCACGAAATTCTCGATCGCCTGTTGCCGATTCCGCATCTGAGTTCGATACGGATGGGCACCAAGACAATCACCTTCAATCCTCTTCGTCTTAGAGAACCGGGCTTCAAGGGTGTATTCGAACGGATTGTCGATTCGGGAAAGACCGCGGTGGTGGTCACGCATTTCGATCATTTCGCCGAGATTTCCGACGAGGCGCGCAGGCATATACGGGAATTTCGCGAAATTGGCGTTCAATTCCTGAACCAGGGGGTGCTGCTCAAAGGCGTGAACGACGATGTGGAGACGTTGACCCGCACCTTTGCCGATCTTCATGCCATCGGCTTGCGGCCGTACTACCTGTTTCAAACCAGGCCGATTGTCGGCGCGGCGCGGTTCCAGGTGTCATTGCGTGAGGGCGCCGCACTTGTCCGTACGGTCCAGGGCAACCTCTCGGGTATCCAGAAGACGTTCCGCTACGTCATGTCACACGTCACAGGAAAAATTGAGATCCTAGGTTTCGACACCGACACGGATCGGTTGGTCATGCGTTATCACCAGGCAAAAGATACCGCAAATGCGGGGCTCGTTTTCACGCGTGATTGTCCAACTGATGCAAAATGGCTGGATGACTTGTCGTCGGACTAGATGGTGAACGTCGCCATTTCTTTCCCTTA
>CAYYBI010000251.1:0-7716 GCA_964469835.1 uncultured Rhodospirillaceae bacterium | reverse complement strand
ACCCAGTTCAAGGAGAAGGCGGGCAAGCACCGCGAGAATGCGTCGGTCGGCCTGTTCGCCTATCCCAACCTGATGGCCGCGGACATCCTGGCCTACAAGTCGACCCATGTACCGGTCGGTGAAGACCAGAAACAGCATCTGGAGTTGTGCCGGGATATCGCGCAAAAGTTCAATCACGACTTCGGCGTCGAGTATTTTCCCGTGGTCGACCCCTTGATCCTGGGCGAGGCGACCCGGGTGATGTCGCTGCGTGATGGCAGCAAGAAGATGTCGAAATCGGATCCGTCCGAATACAGCCGCATCAACCTCGCCGACGACGCCGACACCATCGCCCAGAAAATCCGCAAGGCGAAGACCGACCCGGAACCCCTGCCGAGCGAACCGTCGGGATTGGCGGACCGGCCCGAGGCCGGCAATCTGGTCGCTATCTATGCGGCGCTGTCGCAGAAGACCGAAGGCGAGACCCTGGCCGAAATCGGCGGCATGCAGTTTTCCGCCTTCAAGCAGGCGCTGACCGATCTTGCGGTTGCGGAACTGGGCCCGATCGGCGCCGAAATGCAGCGGCTTACCGGCGATCCCGGCCACATCGATGCGGTGCTGCGCGACGGCGCGGCGCGGGCGTGCGCGATTTCCGGCCCGATCTTGCATGAGGTCCAGGAGATCGTCGGCTTCGTGCAACCTTAGGGGTGTAAATCCGTTCGCTATCGCGGTCGTTGCTTGCAGGGGCGCGATGATGGCAGACTGCGCCGAAGCGATGGAGGGCAATCATGAGTGATGCTGCGGATACGGTGACGGAGCGTCCCGCGGATAGCGGCGAGGAACGGGTCTTCCTGGTGGTCGTCGACGACAGCGAGGAAATGCCCGTCGCGTTGCGCTTCGCCTGCCTCCGGGCCAGGCGGAATGGCGACCGGATTGCGCTGCTATACGTGACGGAACGGGCGGATTTTCAGCACTGGGCCTCGGTTGGCGATCTGATGCGCCAGGAAGCGCGCGAGGAAGGCGAGCAGCTCCTGCAAAAGCTGGCGGGCGAAGTCTATGAATCGTCGGGAAATTACCCGGTCTTCTTCATTCGTGAAGGCGATGTGCGCGAGGAGCTGGTGTCGCTGATCGAAGAGGAGCCGAGCATCTCCATCCTGGTGCTGGCCGCCAACGCCGGCAGCAGCGGTCCGGGGCCGCTCATCACCTATCTGCTCGGCAAGAAGGCGCCACAGAACCGGATTCCGATCACCATCGTTCCGGGCAACCTAAGCGACGAGGAACTGCTTGAAATAACGTAATTCCGCCCCATTTGGGACAGGGAGACTCCTTAATTTGGCCTAACGGCCGCTGCATTCGTGAGATACACCCATAAGTGCTATTGCATGCACCCCGTGGGTAGTCATTCTGGCTTAACCGAAGATTTGGGCGCGCGCCCAAGGGAGAAGACTGCATGTTCATCCAAACCGAAGAAACGCCGAACCCGGCGACCCTGAAATTCCTGCCGGGCCGGGCCGTGGTCGAAGACGGAACGGCGGATTTCACGAGTTCGGAAGCCGCGGAATCGCGCTCGCCGCTGGCGGGTCGCCTGTTCGAGGTCGAAGGCGTCAGCGCGGTGTTCTTCGGTCGCGATTTTATCACCATCACCAAATCCGCCGAGAAGGAATGGCATGTGATGAAGCCCGCATTGCTGGGCGCGATCATGGAACATTTCACGGCCGGCCGGCCGGTGATGGCCGAGACCGCTGAAGCGGCCGCGGAATCGGCAGAAGACGATAATGAAGTCGTCCAGCAGATCAAGGAATTGCTGGAGACCCGGGTGCGGCCGGCGGTCGCGATGGACGGCGGCGACATTGTTTATCAGGGCTTCGAGAAAGGCATTGTCTTCCTGCAGATGCAGGGTGCCTGCTCAGGCTGCCCAAGTTCAACGGCGACCTTGAAGATGGGGATCGAGAATATGCTCAAGCATTACATCCCCGAGGTTGTCGAGGTGCGCGCAATCGGGATCTAGTTCCGGTCCGGCACGGCCGGCGCGCGCGGCAATGGGAGCACGCGATGACGAAGGCGATGGTAAAGTTTTGTTGCGGGATTGTCCGGCCGGCGGATCGTTCACCTTGGACCCTCGCGGTTCTTGGAGCGGTTGGCGTCATCGCCGTGGCGTTCGTCATCGGCTTTACCGGGCTTGCACCAACGTTGCACCAGAGCATTGCCGGAGTACTGACCCGGGCTAACGCGACCGATCTGCGGAAACCGAACGCCCCTGTCGCCATTGCGTCGCGTGTGCGGCTGAACGAACATTTCTCGTCGATGGGCTACGATCTGGCGCGGGTTCGCGCCGGCATCGCGCCGGTGCCGCGGATTTTGCTCGCGAAAATTCCCCGTGACATGGCGGCGATGAAACAACCCGCCGAGCGCAAGGCGGTGTTCCTGCGCCTCATGTTGCCGCTAATTCTCGCCGCCAATGAACGGGTCCTGCGCCAACGCGCGCAAATACTTTTGTTTCGAGCCAAGCGTGCGGCCGGGCTGCCGTTGAATGGGCGCCAGGAACAGCGTCTCGCCACGATCGCCGCGGAATATCGTGCGGATGCGAAAGCCTTGGACCGGCTGTTGGCGAAGGTCGATGCGGTGCCGCCCTCACTGGCGTTGGCGCAGGCGGCCATCGAAAGCGGCTGGGGTACGTCGCGGTTTATCGTCGAAGGGAATGCGCCTTTCGGCCAGTGGACCTCCGGCGCGCATGAAGGATTGGTGCCGAAGAACCGCGATCCCGGCAAGACGCATAAGATCCGCCGGTTCAAGCATCTCATCGATTCGGTACATTCGTATCTCAAGAACCTCAACACCCATCGCGCCTACCGCACCTTCCGGGCGCAGCGGTCGCAATTCCGCACTGCCGGCAAGCGCCTGGACGGCAGCGCGCTGGTGTCGGCGCTTGGCGCTTATTCCGAGACCAAGGACCACTATATCGAGTTGCTGCGAAACGTGATCCGGGTCAACAATTTGAAGTCGCTGGATGGGGCGCGGCTGGGTGCGCCAATTCCGCGCACCACGCCGAGGGCGTAAGCCCGCCTTCCTTACCCGCGCCGCTTTACGTAGAACTGCATGCCGAGCCAGCGCCAGCGGCCTTGCGGCCCGGGCATCGTGCAATTGACCCGGGATCGCCCGACGCCGAAAGCAGCCGGAAAGCGAACCTCGATGCGGGATTGGCCCAGCCGTTCGATGCTGGCCTGACCGCTTTGCGAATGATAGCACGCGAGCCGCGAGAGCCCCCGCACCTGCTTGTTGACGGTGAAGCCGAATGCCGGCGGATTGTTGGCGTCGCTGAGCAGCGGATCGCCGGGCGTCATGCCGTCGGCCGTGAGCGGCAAGGCGTTGATCACCAGGCGGAACCGATCCAGGTCGCCATAGGTTTCGTTGAGAGCGAACCGCGGCAGATAAAAGCGGCTGAGACCTTGATAGGCGATCCCTGAATGTTGTCCGAAGGCGGCCGTGTACCCGTGTTCTCGGATAAGGTCCACGATGGCACGGCTGGTTTCGCCAAACGGATAGGCGAAGATTTTCGGCGTGCCGCCAAGCTCGCGCTGCATGATCCGGCTGGAACGTTTGATTTCGCGTCGGTTGCGCGCCGGGTCCGCCTCGGCCATGTGGAGATGGCCGTCGGTGTGGGCGGCGATGGCCGCGCCGGCTTCTCGCATTTCGCGAATCTGATCCCAGCTCATGAAGCCCGGTAAATTCGCTTCGACCGGGCTGGTCGCGACGAAGACGGTAAACGGAAATCCCGCTGCCCGGAGGCGTGGCCAGGCTTCAGTGTAAACCGACAGATAGGCGTCATCGATCGTGATCGCGACTGCCCGGTCGGGCAACGGCTTGCCGCCGGTCATCGCCGCGACGACATCGGCCAGCGGCACCACCGTGTAGGGGCCGCTTTTCAGTTCCTGGATATGGGCTTCGAACTGGTCGATGCGAATGTTCGTGGACGGGTGCGCCGGTTCCGCGAAACGATGGTACATAAGGACCGCTGCGGAATTGGCGGTGGCGTTGGGGGTGCCACTCCGGTCCGCCCTCAGGTCTGCCCTCAGGTCTGTGGCGCCAGCGTTCCTTGGTGTAAAGGGCATTGCCAGAACGGCAAGCGCCAGGGCCGCGATCAGAACGGATATTCGGGGGCGGATGATGTTGTTTTTCATTCTGAAATCAGGCAAGCACTCAAGTTGGATCGGATAGAGTTACAGACAGATATAGGTGCGCAAAGAATACTAAAATGCGGTTAATTCCTGACCATTTGGGACGAATTAGGAAATTCCATGCCGGTCGAGGCGGCGCTCGACGGAATCGTCCGCCCGCGCTTCGGTTATGTCGGGCTTGGCTGGCGCGTATGAGTCCACGCGTATGAGCCCAAACGTATGAAGTTGCTTGCGATAGATACTGCCACCGCCGCTTGCTCCGCCGCGGTCTGGCACCACGAACGTGTCGTGGCGCAACGCTTCGAGCCGATGGTTCGGGGGCACGCGGAGCGCCTGATGCCGATGGTGCGCGCCGTAATGGATGAGGCGGCGGCGGGTGGACCCGGTGATTTCAGCGCGCTCGACGCCGTCGCCGTAACCGTTGGGCCGGGCGCCTTCACCGGCGTGCGCATCGGCCTGGCGGCGGCGCGCGCGCTGGGCCTGGCGGCATCCCGGCCGGTCGCGGGTTTCACGACGCTGGAGACCGTCGCGGCGGCGCAGGAAGATGCCGGTCTGCCGTTGCTTGTCGCACTCGATTCCAAGCGGGAGGATATGTACGTGCAACTGTTCGCCCCCGGCCTGCGGCCGCGGAACGCGCCCGTTGCGGTCCTTCCCGGGGATTTGTCGGCCGCCTTGCCAGCCATGCCGATCGCGGTCTGCGGCGACGCCGCCGCGCGAGCCGTTGCGGCCCTAGCGGCCACCGGCCGGGAGGCAATGCTGCTCGAGGGGCCGCCGCTGCCCGATGCCGCGGTATTGGCCGGGCTCGCGGCGACGCGGTGGCCGGAAGTGGCGGCGGCATGCCGGGGCGGAAAAGTCATGCCGCAGCCGCTCTATCTGCGTCCGCCCGACGTTTCGCTGCCCGCGCCGCACCGGTGATGCCGTCGCGGTCGGCCGATCTGCAGATTCGTCTGGCGTCCGGGGCGGACGTTGTTCTGCTTGCCGATCTTTACGGTCAAGCGTTCGGCGAGCCGTACACGCGGCCGGCGGTGGAAACCCTGCTCGCGGCCGCCGGCGCATGGGCGATGGTTGCGGAGCGCGATCGCGTGCCGTGCGGTTTCATAATCGCCCGTATCGCTGCCGATGAGGCGGAGATCCTCAGCCTCGGCGTCGCACCGCCGGCCCGGCGCGCAGGCATTGCACGGGCGCTTCTGGATGCCGCGATCGCGTGTGCCAGATTGGCGAATGCAAGCCAACTATTTCTCGAAGTGGGCGAAGACAACCCCGCCGCGCAATCGCTCTATCGCAGCGCTGGATTCACGACGGTCGGGCGTCGTCCCGATTACTATAAGCGTGCCGACGGTAAGCGAGTGGATGCGTTGATAATGCGTATTGCTGTTAAAAACTCGGACTGTGACTAAAAATACTATGAACTATACCTAACACTTGATGTGAACCATAAATGCTTGCTACTCTATATATCGTGGTGTTTCTTCGGCTTTAAACGACATTGAGAATCGGATAGTCGGGGTAGACCAAAACAAAAATAAATGAGTGGGAGTCATTCTCGCACTTAACTGCGGGAATAAGGCCAAACAAATGGCCGTATCAATAAAGGGGCACGTAAAGATGACAGAGTCATCCGGAAACGAGGTAAGGCGCGAAGAAATTCTTGGACTTACTTCCGAGATCGTCGCGGCGCATGTTTCCAACAATATAGTAGCGCTTTCCGACATACCGGGGTTGATTGAACAGGTTTACCGGACGCTTTCCTCCGTGGGTGGTGGTGATGGGGCCAGCGCCGACCGTCCGACGCCGGCGGTGCCGGTCAAAAAGTCGATTACGCCGGATTTCATCGTATGCTTGGAAGACGGCAAGAAGCTGAAAATGCTGAAGCGTCATCTGAAGACGGCCTACAACATGACGCCGGAAGAGTACCGCGAGCGTTGGGGCTTGTCGCCGGATTACCCGATGGTCGCTCCGAATTACGCCAAGCAACGAAGCCGCCTGGCCAAACAGATCGGATTGGGTACCCGTTCCCGGCGCGCACGCAGCGCCTAACGGTTGGGCTTCGGCTCCCGGGTGTGACGCCGTCTGGTGAAGATCGGCATGCGGGTCCCCGGGAAAGGTTTAGGAAATCATGGCACCGGCGCTGCCCGTCAATACGGGCAGCGTCATTGTCGTTAGAGGCGATTGGCGCCAAGTTGCTGCGCCGGTCCTGAAATCGATGGTATGATTAGGATCTCTCCTCGTCGGAGGCATGCAGTTGCCGGACAAGATCGAACAACTCTGCGAGAAGATCGGACTGAAGATGACCGCCCAACGCCGTGTGGTCGCCCAGGTGTTATCGGAGGCCAGCGATCACCCGGATGTCGAGGAGCTGCATCGCCGGGCGGTGCGGCTGGACGGCCGGATCAGTCTTGCCACCGTCTATCGAACGGTGCGCCTGTTCGAGAAGGCGAATATTCTCGAGCGGCATGAGTTTCGCGACGGGCGATCCCGCTACGAAGAAGCGACGGATGATCATCACGATCACCTGATCGACCTTGAGAGCGGTAAGGTGATCGAATTCCAAAACGAAGAGATCGAAAAACTGCAGCGCGAGGTCGCCCGCAAATTGGGGTATGAGCTGGTGGACCACCGGCTCGAGCTCTATGCGGTGCCGCTCGGCCGCAAGCGGAAATCCTGACCCGCGCCGTCCGTTGTCCGGCGGGCGCAATTAATTCCAAGGCCTTCGCCGGGACCTGTGTTGTCCGGTGCAGCAGGCCACGCGGTGACGATATTGCGAGGCGCTTGAATTGGTGCGGGATATATGAAAAGTTAACGTTTCTCTGGTCTCATAAATGATCGCAATAGGGGTGAACAGGACCATATTCGTCCGGACTAGACGGCGTTGATCAACAGGTTCGTAGAGAAGCGCATAGCACAGTTTGTCACCGCGCGGCAGGTGGGCCGGTCGCGGTGAGCAACAAGCTCTTCATCAAGACATATGGCTGCCAGATGAATGTCTATGACTCCGCCCGGATGGCGGATGTCATGACGCCGCTTGGCTACCGTTCGGTCGAAACGGCGGATGATGCGGATCTGGTGATCCTGAACACCTGCCATATCCGCGAGAAGGCGGCGGATAAAGTGTATTCCGAGCTCGGCCGACTGCGCATTCTGCAGGAAGAAAAGGCACAACGCGGCGGGCGGATGCTGCTGGCGGTCGCCGGCTGCGTGGCCCAGGCGGAGGGTGAGGAAATTCTCGATAGGGCGCCTTGCGTCGATATCGTCTTCGGCCCGCAAACCTATCACCGGCTGCCGGAGATGATCGCCAAGGTGCGCCAACAGGACGGTGTGCGCGTGCTCGACACCGACTTTCCAGCCGAGGACAAATTCGATTTTCTGCCGGAAGAAACCGCGGCCATGGGCGTGACGCAGTACCTCACGGTCCAGGAAGGGTGCGACCGGTTCTGTACGTTTTGCGTCGTTCCCTATACGCGCGGCGCCGAGCAATCGCGGGACGCAGTTGCGATCGAGGCGGAGGCGCGCCGGCTGGTCGCCTCGGGCGCCCGCGAAATCACCCTGCTGGGCCAGAACGTCA
>CAYYBI010000250.1:0-7695 GCA_964469835.1 uncultured Rhodospirillaceae bacterium | reverse complement strand
CCCCCCCGGGGCCCGGCCCAAAGCCCCCCCCCCCCCGCCCCCGCCGGCCGGCGCGCCGCCGGCGAAGCCCGCCCGCCAACGACGACCGCAGCGGCGGGTACCGGAGGCGCGACAGAGGTCAATACGGCCGGTTGCGCCGCGGCGGCAATTTTCGGTTTATCTTCGGTCGGGGGTTTTTTTGCGTCTCGCGCCGTCGAAATCTCCGCCATCGGCGTGCCAACCGGCACCGTCGCACCGGGATCGACCAAGAGCGAGCCGACGGTGCCGTCTTCGAACACCTCGATTTCGATCGCACCTTTTTGTGTCTCGATTACGGCAATGATATCGCCGTGATGCACCGTGTCGCCCGGGTTGACCAGCCACTCGGTCAGGGTTCCGGCTTCCATGTCGGCCCCGAGCGACGGCATGTGGAACGTGCTCATGGCGGCGATGCGTCAAGCGCCCATCGCCGCACGGGCCGCGGCGACAATTTGCGAAACCTGCGGTATCGACGCTTCTTCCAAATGCCGCGCATAGGGGATCGGCACTTCGGCGCTGCAAACGCGGCCCACCGGCATGTCCAAATTCCAGAATGCCCGTTCCATGATCCGGGCGGACACTTCCGCTGCCAAACTGCCGCTCCGCCAACCTTCATCGACGACGATGGCGCGGCGCGTCTTGGACACCGACGCTACAATCGTTTCCTCGTCCAAGGGCCGCAAGGTTCGGAGGTCAATGACTTCGGCGTCGATGTTGTCTTCCGCAAGGACCTTCGCCGCGTCGAGCGTCTTCCACAACGAGCCGCCATAGGAAATAAGTGAAATGTTTTCGCCGGCGCGGCGCACCGCCGCCTTGTCGATTTGAACGGCGCCAGCCCCGTTGGGCAACGGTGCGGCGCGATTGTAGAGCATCACGTTCTCGAATATCAGCACCGGATCCGGATCTTCCAAGGCGCTCCACAACATGCCGCGCGCATCTTCAATTGTGGCCGGCGCCAGGACTTTGATACCCGGAATATGGGCATACCAGCCTTCAAGGCTGTGCGAATGCTGGGCGGCTAGCTGCCTGCCGGCGCCCGTGGCCATGCGAATGACCAGGGGCACGCCGAATTGTCCTCCCGACATATGCCGAATTGTGGCGGCGTTGTTAAGGATCTGGTCCAGGGCAAGCAAACTGAAGTTGACGGTCATCAACTCGACAATCGGGCGCATGCCGGCCATCGCGGCGCCAATACCCGCCCCGGTAAAGCCGGATTCGGACAGCGGTGTATCGAGAACGCGCTGCGGACCGAATTCGTCGAACAATCCCTTACTCACGGCGTAGCATCCGCCGTACCGTCCGACGTCCTCTCCCATCAGGAAGACGCGGTCGTCACGCAACATCGCGTCGCGGATCGCCTGTCGAATCGCTTCACGGTAGGTGGTTTCCGCGGTCGCGGATTGCGCCGCCGGTTTGCTTTTCATCGTGCCGCCTCCATGGCGTAAACGTGGTCCGTCAACGTTTCCACGGGTTCCCATTCCGACGCTTCGGCAAACGCGACCGCCTGCTCAATCTCGGCGCGGATTTCGGTTTCCATGACGGAGATATCTTCCGGATGGGCCAGCTCGTTCTCCAAAAGCCATCCTTGGAATCGGACGATGGGTCCCCTGCCGCGCCATTCTTCGACTTCCGCCTTGTCGCGATAGAGCTGCGCATCGAACATGGAATGCGCGCGAAACCGGTATGTGCGGCACTCGAGAAAATACGGTTGTCCGGTGTCGCGCACCGTCTGGACTGCCCGTTTGGCCGCGGTCTCGACGGCAACAACGTCCATGCCATCGACCGCTTCCGATGAAACATTGTAGGCTGCGGCCTTGGCGTGGATATCGGTTTCCGATTCGGAGATCTCGAGCGCTGTTCCCATCGCGTAGCGATTGTTTTCGCAGACGAACAGCACCGGCAATCGCCACAACGCGGCGAGGTTGAGGCTTTCATGAAACTCTCCCTCCGCGACGGCGCCGTCGCCGAAAAAGCATGCGGTGACCCGGTCTTCCTCCTGCAAGCGGTCCGCAAGCGCCAGCCCGACCGCAAGCGGCAGGCCGCCGCCGACGATCGCATTGCCGCCGTAGAAATTCGTTTCGGCATCGAATAAATGCATCGAGCCGCCCCGGCCGCCGCTGCATCCATCCCGTTTGCCGTACATTTCCGCCATCACGGCGTCCATACCGATGCCGCGAACCAGCGCGTGACCGTGTTCGCGATAGGTCGCCACGACCCGATCCTTGTCCGACAGCACCGAAATCACGCCGGCCGCGACCGCTTCTTCGCCGTCATAGAGATGCAAAAATCCGCGAATTTTCTCCTGCGTATAGAGCTGCGCGCACCGGTCCTCGAACATCCTCACCCGCAGCATATGCCGCAGCAGATGGAGGACGTGTACCCGTGTCAGGCGCAGCTTATCGGACGGACCGTTCATTTTTCATCACTTTCCAACGTCGACAGATCGCCTTCCGGCAAACCGAGTTCGCGCGCCTTCAGCAAGCGCCGCATAATCTTGCCGCTTCGCGTTTTCGGCAGATTGGCGCGAAAATCGATTTCCTTTGGCGCGACCGCGGAACCGAGCCGTTTCCGTGCATGGCCCAGCAAATCCCGGCGTAGCGCGTCGGAGGACTCGAACCCTTCATTCAGGGCAACGAACGCCTTGACCAGCTCGCCTGCGGTGGGATCCGGCTTTCCGATCACCGCGGCCTCGGCGACGGCGGCATGTTCCATCAGCGCGCTTTCAACTTCGAACGGGCCGATCAAATGGCCGGCGGATTTGATGACGTCATCGTCGCGGCCGACGAACCAGAAGTAGCCGTCCTCATCCCGCATCGCGAGATCGCCGGTAAGGTACCAATCGCCGGCAAAGCATTTCCGATAGCGCTCGTCTTCATGAAGATAGCCCCGCATCATCGATGGCCAGCCGGTCTTGAGCGCCAATTCACCCACCATGTTCGCTGCGGCCAAGACCTCGACGCCATCTTTCGTTCGCCGCACGATGGCCGCCTCGATTCCGGGCAGCGGGCGGCCCATCGAACCCGGTTTCACGTCCATCGACCGGTAGTTCGCGATCATGATTCCACCGGTCTCGGTCTGCCACCAATTGTCGTGTATCGGCAAGCCGAAGGCGTCGACACCCCACATGACCGCTTCCGGATTGAGCGGCTCGCCGACACTCGCGATAAACCGGAGCTGCGGCAGGTCGCGCTTGCCCGTCGTAGCGCCTTCGAGTTTCATCAGCATGCGAATTGCGGTCGGCGCGGTGTACCAGACACTGACTTTTTGTTCGCGCAGAATTTGGTACCAGCGCTCCGCGTCGAAATCGGCCTGATCGACGATCATCGTGACACCCGCCGTCAGCGGCGCAACGATGCCGTATGACGTGCCAGTTACCCATCCGGGATCAGCAGTGCACCAAAAGACGTCATCCTCATGCAGGTCGAGCGCGAAACGGCCCGTTGCATGGTGCGCCACTACAGCCTCATGCACATGGATGGCGCCCTTCGGGCGGCCGGTGGTGCCGCTGGTAAAATGCAGCAACGCCATGTCTTCGGGTTCGGTCCGGGTAATGTCGAAGTCGGGAGAAGCCGCCGCCATGGCCTCGGCCAAACACGTCGTGGTCTGCGCCAGGGCATCGTCTTTCCGGTCGATCAGCAAAACATGCTCAAGTGTCTCGACCTCATTGCGCCAAGCCGCGACCTTGCGTTTGTAAAAGGACTCCGTGGTCACCAGGACCTTGGCGTCGCCGATGCTCATGCGCGCCTTGATCGGTTCCGGACCGAACGCGGAAAACAGCGGCGAGTAAACGCTGCCGTTTTTCAATGTGCCCAGCGCCGCAACGTACAGGTCGGGAACGCGCCCCAGCAGGCTGTAGACCCGATCCCCCTTGCCGACACCAAGGCTTGCCAAGACGTTCGCAAACCGGTTGCTTTGTTCCGCAAGCGCACCATAGGTAATGTCGTGCACGCTATCGTCCCGCCCCAACCAGCGCAGCGCAACCTTCTCCGCCTTGCCATGCACAAGATGGCGGTCGACTGCCTCATGGGCGATGTTGAGTCCGCCGCCGGGCAGGCCATCCAAAGCAGCCCGCGCCTCGGTCCAGGTGAAGGATCGCCGGACCGGCTCGTAATCATCGAGGTTGGCGTGCCGGGCGTCCGCGGCGGGATCCTTGCGAATCGTCGGCCACTGCATGGACGAACCGGAACCTCCAGCGTCAATTTTCTTCTTGGCACGCATGACAGCACAAATCCTGCCGTACCCGGCGCCCCGCCTCCTTGATTCACGTCAAGGTTCCGGTCCAACGAACGATGGGCAGGTGGGGTTCCGTTGTCGAGACGGCGGCGCAACAGGTATATGGTTGAGGGACGTCAATGTATGCATTCCGGCGGCGCAGGATAAAATGGCACGTTCGGCGTCGTCCTATGTACCGCGCAGAGGGGGCAACGCCCTTTCAATCGTGAAGGATTCCAATATGAATATTCGCAAAAATCTACTTGTTCTGCCGGTCGCCTCGGTGATGGCGCTGGCCGCCTGTACCGGACCTGATGCTTACGGCCCGAAACAGACCGTCGGCGGCCTCGGCGGCGCGGCGGCGGGTGGGCTGCTGGGCGCGCAATTCGGCTCAGGCAGCGGCAAACTGGCGGCGACTGCCGCGGGCGTGCTCATCGGCGCGCTGGTCGGCAGCGAGATCGGGCGGAGCATGGACAGCGTCGACCGCATGAAAGCGGACGCGGCCGTCAACCGGGCGCACACGGCACCGATCGGCGAAACGGTGGTCTGGGACAACCCGCGAACCGGCAACAGCGGAACCGTTACGCCGGTTCGCGACGGCACCTCGTCGAGCGGTAATTACTGTCGCGAATTCCAGCAGAACATCACCGTCGGCGGCAAAACCCAGCAAGGCTACGGCACTGCCTGCCGGCAACCGGACGGCGCCTGGCGCATCCTGCAAAAGGGCAGCGGGTCGTAGAGCCGGCAACGGAGCGGGAAATAGCGCGGTGCCGCTAGGGTCGCACGGCCATCTCAGCCGCGTACCCCTTGCGGTTGCGCGCGCGCCCTGAGAGGCTGATCCTCTTGATTTGACGACGCGGGAGGAGGACCGGAGACATGACAGGCACCGATAAACCGGACGCACCAGGCGATCCCGGCGCACCGGGCGGCCCCGGCGAGCTTCTTGAGCCCTGGCAATGGCCGGACTCCACCTGGCGGCCGATCGTGGAGCATGTGCGGGCGGGACGATCGCTCAAGCCGGACGCGTGGCCGAATGGGGCGCGGTGCGCCGTGGCGCTGTCCTTCGATTCCGATCATGAAACCTCGACCTTACGGGATGGCGAAACATCGCCCGGCCCCTTGAGCCAGGGCCAATACGGCAGCCGTGTCGCCGTACCGCGGATTCGTGCCTTGCTGCAGCGGCATGGCATTCCCGCCAGTTTCTTTGTGCCGGCGGTGGTGGCGCTGCTCTATCCGGACGAACAGCGGGGCTTGGCCGCCGACGGGCATGAGGTCGCGCTGCACGGATGGATCCACGAGCGGAACAGCCAACTGTCCGAGGCCGACGAACGCGCGCTGCTGCAAAAGTCCGTCGACACGCTGGAAAATGTGACGAAGGTCCGGCCCCGAGGGATTCGCACGCCGTCCTGGGATTTCAGCCCCAATACGCTCTCGCTCTGCCAAGAATTCGGGTTGCTGTACGACTCGTCCCTGATGGCGGACGACGATCCCTACGAACTGCTGTTGGACGGCGCGCCCACCGGCGTCGTGGAGCTTCCCGTCGAATGGATTCGCGACGACGCGGTCTATTTCAACATGAACCGATTTTCGGGCCTGCGGCCGTACACGCCGCCGTCGGCGGTGCTGGAAATCTTCCGCGCGGAATTCGACGCGGCGTGGGATGGCGGCGGATTATTTCTCCTGACGATGCATCCGCACCACATCGGCCACCGGTCCCGCATGCCGGTGCTCGCGCAACTGATCGACCACATGCGCGCGCGGGGCGAAGTCTGGTTCGCAACCCATTTGCAGATTGCGGAATACTGCATGGCTACCGGTGCATCCGACGCTGAATGACGTTATCGGCCGCCAACCTGCGGTCACTAATATCGCCGGCCGACGCATACCCCCTTGGGTGACGTGATGCGGATGATCGGGAACTGCCAGCCTCGCCTAACGCGCCACGATCGAGACATAGCGCTGAGCGGCGGCTGGGAGACTTAATTTTATACCGCCCCCATTTTTCCGTAAGTCTTGAACGCGCGTGTTCGGATCGTTTTTTGGGTCTGGCAAATGCCGCGATTCTTGTGGAAATTGCTTGAATCGATTGAAAAGAAGCAACCCGCGCGGGCGGTCAATAGCAACGTGTCCGCACACCCCACTGAATTCGCCCGTCCGGTAGAGGACGATACACATTGTCGCGGACGCAGTATGGGGCACGGGGTGCCGCGTAATAAACGGATGGCTGGGCCACATAGTAGGCTGGTGCAGCATAGTAGGCTGGCGCAGCCGGGTAATAGACGCGCGGCGCCAAAAGATTACTCAGAAGAATTGAGCCCCCAATAATGCCTGCGCCGATCAGGATTTCGTCGCCGTAATTTCCGTGTCCATAGTAATGCCCGTGTCCGTAGCCGCCTCCGGCCCGGGCCGCAGGGGCTCCAATGGCAAGGGAGAGAATGACCACACCGGACAGACAAAGTGCACGCACGACTATGTCCTCAGCATTTTCAACACACGGAATGACTTCTCGAGGCGCTGCTATTTCAAAGCTTCGGCTGCCCGGAGATAGGAATTGCAAGCCTCGGATTTCAATTTGTCACCAGCCACTTCCTTCACGCAGGTTTGGTATTTATCGACCAGTTCGAAACGTTCTTTCGCGACCTTTTCCTGCGCTTCATTTGAACGTTCTTGCGCACCCGCGGCCCCATCCTGCGGGGTTGAACAGGCGGCCAATAATCCAACGAGAAGCAAGGACGCGAATATTTTTGCACTACGCAACTTTATTTCGTCTTTGATTTTGGGAGCTTGAATCGTCTAACGTATAGAACGATACACAATAGAACCGACTGGTTAATCCAACACGTCCCGACCTTAGGTGAGCTGGTGGTTCGGGCATGCCGAAACCACCTAAAGGCGCTCGCAGAAAACCTGAACCCGGCACTTGGCAATGAGATCCGGCTTCTTCCGCGCGCAACTCAGCACTTTGGCCAATTTTCCCGCCGGCACCACAACCCATCATGCTTCGCTGCGGCGATGCGCCTCGCTGCTATGGATGAGTCTCGGGCAAAACGACGCTCGTCAACTGACATTGAGACTCTAAACTCGCGAGTGGTACTAAGAACGAAGGTAGGTTAAGACCGTCACACACCGATGTCGGCTTTATAGCCGGGAGCAGAAATTCGCGCCGACGCCTCTGGACATTTTGCTTCTAACCGATCCCGCCGTTCGCCAAGAATTGATCCCGGGGTTTATCGAAGCATCCCCATGATTGGTCGATGCGTTATCTCGGAAGTCGAAAGAAGGCAAATCGATGAGGCGACATAGAACCTATATCCCCAATCTGCGGGTAGCCATCCTAATCGCCATCTCTGCGCTGATCCTGCTATCTTCGCTGGGTCCCGCAGGCATGCAGCATGCCCGCGCCGCGGACGCGCCGAAGGCCGCGGCAACAATCGATGTCCCGGATTTTTCGAATGACTGGATCCA
>CAYYBI010000249.1:0-13658 GCA_964469835.1 uncultured Rhodospirillaceae bacterium | reverse complement strand
ACCATGACGCGGGCGCAAATCGTTGTCATCGGTAACCAGAAGGGCGGGTCGGGCAAGTCGACCACGGCCATGCACCTGACGGTAGGGCTAATGCAGGCCGGATACTCGGTCGGCAGCATCGATTTGGACGATCCTCAAGCCAGCTTTACACGCTATGTTGAAAACCGGCGGCAATATATCGACGCCAACAAGGTCGATCTGCCCATGCCGGAGCATCGATTCGTCGAGCGCAGTTACTATGATGAACGGAAAGTGGCGCAAAGTGACGAGAGGATGCGGCTGGATGAATGTATTGAGGGTCTATCATCCCGCCATGATTTCGTTGTCGTCGATACGCCCGGCAGCGATGGCTTCCTGTCTGGTCATGGCCATAGCCATGCGGATACGCTGATTACGCCGCTCAATGACAGTTTTGTGGATCTCGATCTCTTGGCGAAAGTGGACCCCGAGAGCCATGCCGTTCTGGCGCCCAGCAGCTATTCGGCGATGGTCTGGGAGCAAAAGAAAAAGCGGGCGGCGCGTGACGGCGGCAGCATCGACTGGATCGTTATGCGCAATCGCATGGCCATGATCGATTCGCGCAATACGCGGGCGATGCAAAGCGTCTTATATCAATTGTCCAAGCGTATAGGCTTTCGCATCGTTCCTGGATTTGGTGAACGTGTGGTGTTTAGGGAACTATTCCTGAAAGGCCTGACGCTGCTCGACCTGCGAGAGCGTCGCGCCGGCGTCCGGCTGAATATGTCACATGTGGCCGCCCGCCAGGAAGTGCGCGCCCTGCTCGACGCGGTCGGCTTGACGCGGCGGGAAATGCCATCGGATGATGCCATTACTGCTGGAAAAGCACTGGTATAAGCCCCAATATCATTGGGTATGGCGAAACTACCCGAACGCACGACGGATACGGACATTGCGGCCTTCCTCAACAAGGTCGCCACAACCACGCGGACCAAGTCGGACGGGGCGCGTGGCCGATTGATTTTTGCCATGGACGCGACAGCGAGCCGTGGGCCGACATGGGATACCGCCTGTCAAATTCAGGGTGAGATGTTCACCGAAACCGCCGCTTTGGGCGGTCTTGAGGTGCAGCTGGTGTACTATCGCGGCTTCGGACAATGCCGGGCCAGTAAATGGGCCGCCAACGCCCGAGAGCTCTTGCGCTTCATGACCGGTGTGCGATGCCTTGGCGGACATACCCAGATCGGCAAGGTCTTGAGCCACGTCATGCGCGAAACCGGGAAGAAAACCGTCGATGCGGTGGTATTCGTTGGCGACGCCATGGAAGAAGATATTGACGATCTGTGCCACAAGGCGGGCGAACTGGGACTGCTGAAAGTACCGGTATTCGTATTTCACGAAGGCGGCGATCCGATTGCCCGCGGCGCGTTTCAACAGATCGCGCGGCTGTCCGGCGGCGCCTACTGCCCGTTCGATGCCGCGAGCGCCCGCCAGCTCAGGGAGCTGCTCTCGGCGGTTGCGGTCTATGCGTCCGGTGGGCGCAAAGCCCTTCTTGAGTACGGCGCGAGCCGCGGCCCGGCGGTGCGCCGCCTGACCCACGATATCAGCGGTAAGCGGTAGGGATTATGGGCTGGCTCTTATTCGGCATTGGCGGCGCTGTCGGTGGCTATTTGATCCTGACGGGGTTGGCGCGCGCCACGCCACAGCAGATCAAACAGGTCCTGCGCTGGTTGGCCTTAATCGCGGCGATAGGCGTATTCCTTTACATATTTGGCACGGGACGTTTTCAGCTCCTGTTGGGCGTACTCCTACTGTTGCTGCCGCTTCTCCGTCAAATGCGCGTTTTCAAATGGATGGCGAAGGCGGCGCAAGGGCCGACTCAGGGCCAGTTCTCCGAGATTCGGACCCGCTTTGTGGATATGAAACTCGACCACGATAGCGGGGATATGGACGGGTTGGTGCAGGAAGGGCCGAACAGAGGGCGAATACTGTCGGATCTGGACTTGGCCGCGGTGCTCGATTTGTACCGGAATGCCCTGGCAATGGACCAGAACTCGGCGCAAGTTCTGGAATCTTATCTGGACCGAATGCGTGATGAAGATTGGCGCGAGACGATGGCGGGGGATGGCGAGGAATCGTTCGCCCATGCGGGAAACGGGGCATCGGGAGGCTCGATGTCCGTCGCCGAGGCCCGTGCCATTCTTGGCATCGACGCGAATGCCTCGTCCGATGAGATCAAGCAGGCGCATCGGCGGTTGATGGGACAATACCATCCGGATCGCGGTGGGTCGGACTATCTCGCGGCACGCATTAATCAAGCAAAGGATATTTTGTTGGGTAAATAGAGGTAGTCCGGTGCTTCCGGTTGCGCCATTTCGGCCCCTGTGGCACATAGGCGGCACTACAAATAGGTACCGCGCAGGCAACAAAATCTCATGAAACGACAGGTACGTAAGGCGATATTTCCGGTCGGTGGACTGGGTACACGATTTCTTCCGGCGACAAAGGTGGTGCCGAAGGAAATGCTGCCCGTTGTCGATAAGCCATTGATTCAATATGCCGTAGAGGAAGCGGCCGCTGCGGGAATTGAAGAATTCATCTTTGTGACCGGGCGCGGCAAGCATGCCATCGAAGATCATTTCGATTTTGCCTTTGAGCTGGACCGGACGCTCGCCGAGCGCGGCAAGGCAGATTTGGTCGAGGAAATGCACGCGTGGATGCCGGGATCGGGGCGCGTTGTGTATACCCGGCAGATGCAGCCGTTGGGGCTCGGCCACGCGGTCTGGTGCGCCCGCGAATTCATCGGCGACGAACCGTTTGCCGTTTTGCTCGCGGATGATCTGGTCATGTCGAAGACGCCCTGCCTAAAACAGCTTGTCGATACCCATCAGGAGACCGGCGGCAGCGTGGTCGCGGTGATGGATGTGCCGCGCGAACATACCAACCGGTATGGTGTGCTCGACCTGGATAGCGACGATGGCCGGCTCGCGTCGATCCGCGGCCTGGTGGAAAAGCCGGAGCCCGATGTGGCACCCTCGACGCTGTCGATTATCGGCCGCTACGTGTTGTTGCCGTCCGTTTTCGATCATCTCGACAAGAAGCAGGTGGGCGCCGGCGGTGAAATTCAGCTCACCGACGCGATGGCGCAGACCATCGGCACCGCGCCGTTCCACGGCTTGCGGTTCGAGGGACATCGTTACGATTGCGGCGATAAAGTCGGTTTTTTGGAGGCCAACATAGCCTTTGCCTTGCAGCGAAGTGATATGGCGGCTTCCGTGCAAGGTGTGCTGGCGCGCTACACGGATGCATCATGATGGCAAAAGGTCGCCGGATGTGTCGCGCACAGAGTTCAATGACCTGACAATGATTGGGGAGGATTCGCGATGCGTGTCGCGATGATCGGGTCCGGATATGTCGGCCTCGTTTCGGGCGCTTGTTTTTCCGAGTTCGGAATCGATGTGACCTGTGTCGATTTGGACAAGGCCAAGATCGATGGGCTGAACGCCGGCAAGGTGCCGATTTACGAGCCGGGCCTGGACGATTTGATCGACGTGAATGCAAAGGCGGGCCGGCTTCGTTTCACGACCGATCTGTCGCAGGCCGTGCGCGAGGCGGACGCGGTGTTTATTGCCGTGGGGACGCCCAGCCGCCGTGGTGACGGTCACGCCGATCTCAGTTATGTGTTTGCGGCCGCAAAGCAAATCGCCGAGGCGCTGGACGGCTATACGGTTATCGTGACCAAATCGACGGTGCCGGTCGGTACGGGCGAGGAAGTGGAAAAAATCGTCCGGGAAACGCGTCCGGATGCAGAATTCGATGTCGTCTCCAATCCGGAATTTCTGCGCGAAGGGGCGGCGATTGAGGATTTCATGCGGCCGGACCGTGTCGTCATTGGCACCTTGAGCGAACCGGCACAGGAAGTGATGCGGGAATTGTACCGCCCACTTTTCTTGATCGAAACGCCAATCGTGTTCACCAGCCGCGAGAGTGCCGAGCTCGTCAAATATGCGACGAACGCCTTTCTGGCGACCAAAATCACTTTCATCAATGAGATGGCGGATTTGTGCGAAAACGTTGGCGCCGATGTGCACGATGTCGCGCGCGGCATGGGCTTGGACGGACGGATCGGGCGAAAATTCCTGCATCCGGGACCCGGCTACGGCGGGTCATGCTTCCCCAAGGACACTTTGGCTCTGGTCCGGACCGCGCAGGACGTCAACATCCCCATGCGCATCGTCAGTTCCGTTGTGTCTGCGAACGACGAGCGCAAGAAAGCGATGGCGCAACGCGTCCTGTCGGCCTGCGGCGGCAGTGTCGAGGGAAAGACGATTGCTGTGCTTGGCTTGACCTTCAAGCCGAACACCGACGATATGCGGGAAAGTCCGAGCCTCGATATCGTCTCAGCATTGCAAGCGGCAGGGGCTGCCATTCAAACCTACGATCCTGCCGGCATGGATGAGGCGCGGAAAGTACTTTCCGACGTTGTCTGGTGCAGCGATGCGTATGATGCGATGGAAGGGGCCGACGCCATGGTGTTGGTGACCGAATGGAACGAGTTTCGGTCGCTCGACCTGGAAAAGGCCAAATCACTGATGCGGCAGCCGGTCATCGTCGACCTCCGCAACGTTTATGATGGTACCGCGCTGATGGATGCGGGGTTCGCGTATAGCTGTATTGGCCGGAACACGTCTTCTCAGCATAGTTAAAAAAAGGGGCGCCGCCTGGTGCTTTGGAGGGACGTGCCTGATACGGGCCATTGCTTCGATCCGACGATTCTTCGTGAATACGACATCCGCGGCATCGTCGGTCAATCTCTGACAATCGCCGACGCGCATATGGTGGGGCTTAGCTTCGGTTCGGTCGTTCGGGACGCGGGCGGGCAGCGGGTGTGCGTGGGATATGACGGCCGGTTGAGTTCGCCGGATATGTCAGACGCCCTGATCAAGGGGCTCCAAGCGGTCGGGATCGACGTGGTGCGGATCGGACTGGGACCGACCCCGATGCTGTATTTCGCCACGCATGTATTGGAGGCGGATGCCGGCGTGATGGTGACTGGCTCGCATAATCCGCCGGCCTATAACGGCTTTAAGATGATGCTGGGTAAGGCGCCGTTCTGGGGCGAGCAAATCCAGGCCCTGGGCCGCCGTTCCGCCGATGGAGATTGGCGGGCGGGCGCCGGCACGCTCGATGATGAGGCGATTGTCGAGCGCTACGTTGCGCGTCTGGCGCAGGACTATGACGCGACCCGTGGCTGCCGGGTGGCGTGGGACGCCGGTAACGGCGCCGCAGCCGTTGCGTTAGGGGCGCTGGTGGCGGCCCTGCCGGGTGAGCACTTCCTGTTGAACGACTCCGTCGATGGTCGGTTCCCGGCGCATCATCCGGATCCGACCGTTCCCGAAAATCTCGAGCAATTGCGCGAAACGGTGTTGCGCGAGCGTTGTGATATCGGTGTTGCCTTCGACGGGGATGGCGACCGTATCGGTGTCATAGACGGGGAGGGCCGTATCCTTTGGGGCGACCAGATCCTGACGCTCATCGCGCGCGATATCCTGCCGCGTCTGCCGGGTGCGACAGTAATCGCGGACGTGAAGGCGAGTGATGTCTTATTTGATGAAGTGGCTCGTTTGGGCGGACATCCAGTGATGATCCCAACCGGTCACTCGATCATCAAATCCAAGATGGTGGAGTTTGGTGCACCACTCGCGGGCGAGATGAGCGGCCACATTTTCTTTGGCGAGCGGTATTACGGTTTCGATGATGCACTTTATGCAGCGGTGCGATTTATCGACATCGTGGCCCGGTCGGGGGGCACGCTCGCGGCGCTACGCGATGGCCTGCCGCAGGTCGTTAATACTCCGGAAATTCGATTTGAAGTCAGCGAAGAACGAAAATTCGAGCTGGTCGAAGAAATTGAGGCGCGGCTTGAGCGGGACGGCGTAGAAATGTCGACCATCGACGGTGTGCGGGTGAAGCAGGCGGATGGATGGTGGCTGCTGCGCGCGTCGAACACTCAGAACGTTCTGGTAGTACGGTGCGAAGCGCAAACGCAAGAGGCGCTAAAATGGCTCAAGGACCAGGTCAGCCGCCGGCTTCGGAACGCTGGAATCGAGCCGCCGGAATTTTGACGGCTCGGATTGACGGATTAGGGTTGCTGAACGGCTCGGCCGCGGGCGGTCTCCGCCGCCAGTTTCGGCGGCACGGTCACGCAGTTTACACGCCGGCTGATCAACTCACGGCATGCCGCGTTCGCTTTGGTTCGGGTCAATCCCACGAGGCGGGCGCGGTAGATCCAGGCATTGTTTTGCCAGGTCGGAATTACCACGACCTTACCTTTATTTCTGGCCAACTTTTTTCCGGCCGATGACAGGTGACGCGCGGCTTTATTGGCGGCAATACGCGCCGGTCCCTTCTTACTATAGGCACCGACCTGAATCGACCATTTGTCCGGCGATTTGCGCTGGAACGTAGACAGTTTCAACGGTTTTGCGAGGGCGGAAACAGAGGCCATCGTCAGGGCTTCTTGACGCGGTACGGCGCCCTTGGGCGCTCGCGCGATATTCTGTTGCCGGCCTGAGTTCATTTTGGCAAACCCCCGGTCGAGCAGGCTATGCATTTTCCGGTTGCGCCTCTTCGCCGATTTCCCGCCAAAAATGACAGCAATTACGCGCCGGTTGTTGCGTTTAGCCGATGCTGCCAGATTGTATCCCGAAGCGCGCGTATAGCCGGTCTTCAAGCCATCGGTGCCTGGATAGGTCTCAAGCAGTTCGTTGTGATTACTGAAAGTCCTTCCATTGAATTCGAAGCCCTTCGTCGCGAACAGATGGTACCGTTTCGGGAAATCTTCCATCAGGCGCCGCGCGAGAATGGCCATGTCCCGCGCCGTTGAAAATTGCCGGCGGTTGGGTAATCCGGAAGCATTGCGAAATGTCGTGCGCTTCATGCCGATTTGCCGCGCGCGGAGGGTCATTTGCCGGCTGAATTTTTTCTCGGAACCCGCGAGCGCTTCCGCGAGGACGATGGCGGCATCATTGGCGGATTTGGTGACGATTGCGAGGATCGCGTCCTCCGCCAATATAGTGGTGCCCCTTTTGAGGCCCAATTTGGATGGCCTCGCTTTTTCCGCATTTGCCGACACGGCGAGTTTTTGCTTCATCGACAGCCGCCCGGCCTTCAGGGCGTCGAAGGCAAGGTATAAGGTCATCATTTTTGTCAATGATGCCGGGTAGTTCCGAGTATCTGGATTTATTGCATGAAGCACTTTTCCTGTCTCGTAATCGATCACGATCGACGCATAGCGCGCCTCGGCGACCTGCAACGACATCGCCGACAGGACAAAGACGGAAATAATACCAGATCGAAAAATATGGTTAATACTTGGTCTTTTGAGACTTCGCTCGGCCATGCCAATAAATTTTCGACTATTTGAAGATTTCATTCTTGGAAAGAGCCACCCAACCCACTAATTCTTATCTGCTATCTCTGGAAGATGCAAAGACGAATTGTTTTCCAATCGATGAAATCCCGCCGAAATCCTCCCCATATTACCGTTAACAAATATCGTAGCGCAAAGCGTTCCCCGCTATCCAGTTGTACTTTGGGTCTACCACCACATTCTCTTTCCGCTTGGCGGTGGTCTAAATCGACACAGTGGGGATGCCATCGGGCGTGGGATTTGGGGCATTCGGTGGCGCTGATTGCGGCGTAATAAAATATATGGTGCAGCGCAACATTTTTGTTGACATGCCCTCGTAGCGTCCAATATACATGGTCATGTTGCAGCGCACAAAAATTGTGCAGCACAGAATTAATGATCAACACTTCAGCGGCCGGCTTGAAGACGGGCATGGCGACGTTGAAATGATTGAGCCGGAACGGAGCGGGACAATGACCACTAAAGCTAAGAGTACGCATTCCAAAGTTAAGCAAGCCAAGCAGTCGGCAGACGCCAACAAGGAAACGATGGAGCAGGCCATGACGATGAACAAAGAGCAGGTTGAGAAGGCGAGCAAGTCCATTCTCAAGGGCTACGACGACATGACCCAGTTGAGCCAGAAGAATGTTGAGGCAATTGTGGCCGCCGGCAATGTCTGGGCCAAGGGAGCCGAGAGTATCGGAAAGGCGTATTTCAACATGCTGCAGGTATCCGCGGAGGCCGGCGTCGAAGCGACGCAGGCGATGTTTGCCGCGAAAACCGTGAAGGAAGCGGTTGACCTGCAATCCGGTTTCGCTAAATCGAATGTGGAGACACTTGTTACCGAAGGTAAGAAGATCAATGAGATAACGGCAAAGGTCGCCAACGAGGCCTTCGAACCGATCCAGGCGCAGTTGAACGAGACAGTGGAAACACTTCTCAAGCAGACCGCGCGCTGACGCCGATATCCTGGAACACTTCTTGATCGAGACGGCCCCGCCAAATTGGCGGGGCCGTTTTCTGTTTGACATGGCCAAGGCGATCACATTGCCTCAGTATCGATCCAGACTGGGTCTAATTCGGCAAGATGTTTTGATGAACCCTGTTAGCAGGCGTTAATCGTTCCTATATCCCTATCGCGTCAGGGCGGAAACGAAATCGCTATTTTACCGGAAGACAACTGTCCAATATTATGAAGGCGTGGTGTATTATTAGAATTGGCCATGAGTGATCGCAACAACAAGATCGATGACGGCACCAATACCGGCGTGGTTACCCGAACCAAGCCGAAGACCAAGAAGCCGTCGATGTACAAAGTTTTAATGTTGAATGATGATTATACACCTATGGAGTTTGTCGTTCATGTGTTGGAGCGTTTCTTCGGGAAAGGCCGCGAAGAGGCGACGCAAATCATGTTACATGTCCACCAAAGAGGGGTCGGAATTTGTGGTGTCTATCCCTACGAGATAGCCGAAACAAAAGTTACGCAAGTGATGGACTTCGCCATTCAGCACCAGCACCCGCTGCAGTGCACGTTGGAAAAGGAATAACCACGTAATGTTGTCCCGTAATCTTGAGCAAAGTCTTCATCGCGCATTGGCGCTGGCGAATGACCGGAAACACGAATACGCGACCTTGGAGCATCTCTTGCTTTCCTTGTGCGATGATCAGGATGCGGTGGCGGTCCTGCGCGCTTGCGGCGTCGATATCGAGAAATTGCAGCGCGATATCACGGATTATCTTGATACCGAGCTCGAATCCTTTCTCACGGACAATGTGGAGGACCCGAAACCGACAGCAAGTTTCCAACGTGTGTTGCAGAGGGCAGCAATACATGTCCAATCGTCCGGACGGCAGGAGGTGACAGGATCGAATGTCGTCGTTGCAATGTTCTCGGAGCGCGAAAGCCACGCCGTGTATTTCCTGCAGGAACAGGACATGACCCGATTCGATGCGGTCAACTACATCAGCCATGGTATCGCGAAGGTGTCCGGACAGAGCGAAGAGCGTCCGATCGGGGGCACTGATGAGGACGCCGCGCCTGAGAAAGTGAACCAGAAGGGTAGCGAGGCGCTCGATGCCTATTGCGTCGATTTGAACCAGAAAGCTGAGAAGGGCCGTATCGACCCGTTGATTGGCCGCACCGACGAAATCGAACGGACCATTCAGATCCTGTGTCGTCGAACCAAGAACAACCCACTTTACGTGGGCGATCCGGGCGTCGGGAAAACGGCGATCGCCGAGGGTTTGGCATTGCGGATCGTCGGCAGCGAGGTGCCGGATGTTCTGCTCGGCAATACGATTTTCGCGCTCGATATGGGGGCGCTGCTTGCCGGCACCCGGTATCGTGGCGACTTCGAGGAACGTTTGAAGGCAGTCATTCGTGAATTGGAGGAGATGGAATCCGGCATTCTCTTCATCGATGAAATTCATACGGTGATTGGCGCCGGCGCGACAAGCGGTGGCGCGATGGATGCGTCAAACCTGCTCAAGCCCGCCTTGCAGAGCGGCTCTCTGCGCTGCATCGGTTCGACCACCTACAAGGAATACCGTAATCACTTCGAGAAGGATCGCGCCTTGGTCCGGCGCTTCCAAAAGATCGACGTGGTCGAACCGACGATAGAGGATACCGTCAAGATTCTTCGAGGATTGAAGCCGTATTACGAAGAACATCACGGCGTCAAATATACCAACGAAGCCCTTCGCACCGCGGTCGAGTTGTCGGCACGGTATATCAATGATCGGAAATTACCTGATAAAGCAATCGACGTGATTGACGAGGTTGGCGCATCGCAAATGCTGTTGCCCCCTTCCAAACGGAAGCGGCAGATCGGCGTGCGCGACGTCGAGCGCGTCGTAGCCAAAATCGCCCGGATCCCACCGAAACAGGTTTCCAAGGACGACAAGACGGCGCTGGAAAACCTGGAGCGCGATCTCAAATTGGTGGTATTCGGACAGGATTCGGCAATTCAGGCGTTGTCCAGTGCGATCAAACTGTCGCGCGCGGGGCTGAGGGAGCCCGAGAAGCCGATTGGCTCATATTTGTTCTCCGGCCCGACCGGCGTCGGCAAAACGGAAGTGGCCCGGCAACTCGCACTGACCATGGGGATCGAGCTCGTCCGGTTCGATATGTCGGAGTACATGGAACGGCACAGCGTTTCGCGATTGATCGGCGCCCCTCCGGGCTATGTCGGTTTTGACCAAGGCGGCATGATGACCGATGCGATCGACAAGAATCCACATTCGGTGTTGCTGCTGGATGATATCGAGAAGGCGCATCCCGATGTCTTTAATATCCTGTTGCAGGTCATGGATTACGGAAAACTGACCGACCATAACGGCAAGTCCGTTGATTTTCGCAATGTCATCCTGATCATGACGACCAATGCGGGCGCGGCTGATATCGCAAAGCCGGCGATGGGATTTGCGCGGGAAAGCCGTATCGGCGACGACGAAGAGGCGATTAATCGCATGTTCACGCCGGAGTTTCGAAATCGGCTGGATTCGATTATCGGCTTCTCGAGCCTCAAACCTGAGGTCGTGGGGCGCGTCGTCGACAAGTTCATCATGCAACTCGAAGAGCAACTTGCCGACCGGAGCGTGAGCATAGAGTTGACTGCGGGGGCGCGGAAATGGCTGGCGCGGCGGGGCTATGATCCAAGTTTCGGTGCGCGGCCGTTGAGCCGGATCATCCAGGAATTCATTAAGCAGCCGCTGGCGGAAGAGTTGTTGTTTGGGCGTTTGGCGAAAGGCGGCACCGTATCGATCACGATCGAAGACGATAAGCCGAGGTTCGCATTTCCGAAGATGCCAAAGAAAGCGCCGGCGCCTCGCTCAAAACGCGGTGGCCGGCCGACCAAGGGCAAGGTTTCCGAGACCGTGGAATAGGTTTGCCAATCGCGGCGCAATGCACCGCGCGTTAGCGAAACTCGGCGTTCGCCAGTGTTGCGCGTGTCCTAAGCGGGTAAGGACGCGACTGCGACGCTGCCGAGCAGCAGCAACGAGATGCCGACAAAGGCTAAATATCCAAACAAGGGATGGCGCAAAAAATACTGTTCCCCCATGGAAACCATGCGCGAAATGCGGTGTCGGGTCGTATGGCGGTGCTGCAATTGCGTGTTGTTAACGTTCATCGACTTCCATGCCGTACATAGAGGTAAAAAAGACTTTTTTTAATATCGCCGGGAATGGTTAACCGCGCAGTGACCGGTGTCACAGACGCATGGCATTAGAAGACTTTTTTTGGAGTGGGCGAGGTGGCCGCCAGCCGAGGCGGGATCAGGCCTTTGCGAGTACCACCTGATTGCGGCCGGCGCCTTTGGCTTGATAAAGGGCACGGTCGGCAGCGTCGGTTAGCGCCGTTGCGTCGCTGAATTCCGGGAATACGGCAATGCCGCAGCTCAGCGTGACGGTGAATTCTCCGCCGTCGTAGTGTTGGCGGATCATTTGGAAGGATTCCCGGACATCGTTCATGATCGTAACGGTCGTTTCGGCATTCGTTCCCGATAGTGCGACTGCGAATTCCTCACCGCCGGTCCGTCCGATGATATCGGAGCTCCGCAGCCGCTGCCGAAGGAGGCTGGAGAGCGTTTTTATCACGCGATCGCCCGCCGGATGGCCATATGTGTCGTTGACCCGTTTAAAATGGTCGAGATCGATTACGGCGAAGCCGAGGGGCTTGCCCTCCCGGCGCATACGGTCAATCTCGATATTTAGATGGGCCTGTGTAGTCGTATGGTTCAGCAGTCCGGTTAGGCTGTCTCGCAACATCATGGATCGGAGCGACCGAAACCGGCGCGCACGGGTGTAGACGGCCATCACCAGATGTTCCGGCCGGATCGGCTTAGTGAGAAAATCGTCGCCACCGATGGTCATGACATCCAGTTGTTTCAGGAGATCGTCTTCGGCGGACAGAAAAACGATGGGGATAGAGTCGAAGGAAGGCTCCTGCCGTATCACGGCGGCAAGTTCCTTGCCGCGGCATTCCGGCATATACAGGTCCATGATGATCAGTTCAGGCCGGAAGTCGGATAGAACTTCGAAGGACTCCAAGGGTTTGTTGCAAATCTTGGTTTCCATGCCGGCTTCAGCCAGGATCATTTGATAGTATTTGCAGATCCGTGGGTCGTCGTCGACGATCAGGACGCGGAATGGGTCCTCGAGGTGATTGACCGATAGAGGGTCCAGCGTGTCGACAAGATCGATCATGCTGACTGGGCGCATCAGCAACGCATTGGCGCCGGCGCGGACCGCGGCGAGCCGAATTGGCATTTGCGGGTCGGGCGACAGGTATATCACTGGCGGAAGCGATTCGGCCCCTTCGTGTTTAGCCAATCGTTCGATTGTCTCGGTCGCGCGTTTGCCGGACGGCAGGCCGACCAATAGCGCCGTCGGCTGAATTTGTTCGACGGCACTGCTGATGTCGGCGGCGCCGCCGAGACGTTGGACGGTATATCCGAATTGGCCAAGCTGCGTCGTCAGCAGATCGGCCTCGGCGTCGTCGTCCTCGATGAGTAAAATTTTACGTATGTTCATGCTGAAGCCCGACTGTAGGTATACCGGGACTTTCTTACTCAAACATTGACAAGGGTTAATTTCGCACCCGGAATTGCCGCTTATCAGATAGCAGAATCGCGCGGCGGTGACGTTCTAACGCCCGGGCTTCATTCCGTCCGGTATGGGGAAAACTCTTTGAAATTACTTATTTCTTCGTCTTTCAACTGACGCTCCTGTCGGAGGAATTGATCGACCGCGTCACGAAAATTAGCTTCCTTAATCCAATGCGCGCTGTAGGTGTGAACCGGCTCATAGCCGCGACGCACCTTATGCGGGCCTTGGGTACCTGCCTCGACCCGCCCCAGGCCGTGTTCGATGGCGAAATCGATAGCGCTGTAATAACAGGCCTCGAAATGCAGGAATTTGAAATCCTGATCGCAACCCCAATTACGTCCGAACAGGGCATCGCCACCCCGTAAATTCAGGGCGCCGGCAATGTTCCGGCCGTCCCGCTCGGCCATCATCAGCACTACATCGTCCACCAGCGTTTCCTGCAGAAGTTCGAAGAATGCCCGGGTTAGATACGGATAGCCCCATTTCCGATCATAGGTATCGACGTAAAACCGATGAAAGTCGTCCCAATGATGGGGCTTGATGTCGGGGCCGATCAGCGCACGGACGACGATACCCATTTCGGCAACTTTTTGCCGTTCGCGCCGAATCGATTTGCGCTTGCGGCTCGTCAGTTTTGCCAGAAATCCCTCGAAATTTTGGTAACCGCGATTGTGCCAGT
>CAYYBI010000248.1:0-7853 GCA_964469835.1 uncultured Rhodospirillaceae bacterium | reverse complement strand
GGCGGGTAGAAGACGAAGCCGATATGGCTGGCGCCGCCGTCGACCGCGGCAGTCAGCGCAGGCGCGTCATTGATGCCGCAAATCTTTGCGGACACGGTCATGGGGCGCCGGACTCACTAAGCTCGGCGACGATACGCCGGGCCGCGTCCGCGGGATCGGGCGCTTCGGTGATCGGCCGCCCGATGACCAGGTAATTCGCGCCGTCGCGCACCGCCTCGGCAGGGCCGGCGACGCGCTTTTGGTCGTCACTTGTGCTCCAAGACGGCCGAATGCCCGGCACGACGAGGGTGAAGTCCGGACCGCAGGCGGCGCGGATGTCGCGCGCCTCGCGGGCGGAACAGACGACCCCGTCGAGCCCGCAATCGCGCGCCAGCAGGGCGAGCCGCCGTGCCTGAATCGCCGCCGTGCCCTTCTGGCCGACCGCAGCGAGGTCGTCGGCGTCCAGGCTGGTCAGCACGGTTACCGCGATCACCAGCGGCTTTGCTACACCATGTGCCCGGGCCGCGGCGTCCGCCGCATCGCGGGCCGCCGTCATCATTGCCGTGCCGCCGCCGGCATGAACATTCAGGATTCTCGGCGCCAGCGGGATCACCGCCCGTATCGCGCCGGCGACGGTATTGGGGATGTCGTGAAACTTCAGGTCCAGAAATATCGGCAGGCCGCATTCGGCGATTTTCCGGATACCGCCGGGCCCGTTCGCATTGACGAATTCCAGCCCCAGCTTGAGTCCCCCAACCGCGCCTGCGACTTGCGTCGCAAGGTTTACCGCCTGTGCGATATCGGGCGTGTCGAGTGCGACGAAGACGGGATTGGTCATGATGCTGTCCGGCGCTGTGGCGGTGTGCGGTTCTTTACACCCCGCCGCCACGGGAGGAAAGGGCCCGGTGCCCTATGCGCCGGGCGATGTGTATTCTTGTCAGCCTTGCGGGTCGATGCATTCCGCGCGTTGCAGCTCTGCGGCGGCGAGACAAAAATGGTAGAGGCTGGACGCGGGCAGGTCATCGCGGCTGGGGTTGCCGGCTTCATCGAGATGTTCGCGCCAGGCGCCGACAGGCGCACCGTCCAGGTGGTCGTTGAACAAGGCATCGATTTGCCGGTGCAGATGCAATTTCGCGGCATCGTCGCCTGTCGCCTCCCAGCGCACCAGATGGGCCTTGATCGCCTCGGCCTGCGGCCATAGACGGCGCCCTGCCTGGAGCACCTGGCCGCGGCTATCGACCGAATCGATCACACCGCCATGGCCGGGGCCGATCCCGTGGGCGAGCGCAAACTGGTACAACGCCTCGCCTTTTCCCGACAAGGCGGCATCGCCTGAGAGCCGTTTGTATCGGTCGAGCAGCCACACCCATTCAAAATGATGCCCGGGTTCGACACAGTGTCCGGCCGTGCCCGGCGCCGGGTCCAGACGATCGTCAAAATACTCGCGCAGGCTGCCGTCGACGAAAAAGCGGTGTTGGAACAGGTCCAAAATTGACCGCGCGCGCTCGAGCCATCGCGGCTGGCCGGTTACCGCAAACCATTCGAGAAAGGCCTCGAGGAGATGCATGTGCGGGTTTTGCCGCCGTGGTCCGTCGAGCGCCGCGCCGGTGGCGTCCAACCCCTCCCGATAGCCGCCGGCGGGATCGCCGAGCGCGGCGTCGAGATAGGCGATGGTTTCTCCGGCGAGGGCGTGCGCCGCGGAGTCTCCCTCGGCGTCATGGTAGGCGGCAAGCGCAAGCAAGAGGAAAGCATGAGTGTAGAGATCCCGCCGTTCATCCACGGGACCGCCGTCGCGGGATACGGCAAACCGCCATCCGCCACCGGGATGGCGACAATGATCGCACAGAAAGGCAAACCCGGTCCGGGCAGCGTCGAGCAACGTCCGGTCTCCGGTCAGCCCGGCGGCGCGGCAAAACGTATAAATTTGTCGTGCCTGCACCAGTACGCGCTTGGCGTCATGGTCATAAGGCTGCCGCGCGGCATCGAGCCGTTCGTGAAATCCGCCGTGCTGCCGGTCCACGCCATGCCGGCACCAGTACGGCAGCGTGCGGTCGAACATCCAGGCAGTCAATCTGTGAGGCATGGCAGTGCCGCCGTGCGGCTGTTTTCAGGACCGTTCCGCAGCTGTCGAAGTGTCGGCGCGGTCGGATCCATTTCCCGGCGGCATGTCGCTCGGACGGGGTAACGCGGAGCTGATGGCATCCCGTTCCGCCGATTCGGCGCGGCGCGCGAGGCCGGTCAGTTCCTGCTCCAGGGTTTCGACTTTCTTGCGCGCGCCACGGGCACGCCACCACGCCCGGCCGCTTCCAAACCATGATACCAGCCCGCCGATAAAGATGCCGGTGGCAAGACCCAACAAGACGGTCAGGCCCAAGGGCAATTCGGCCCGCCACGACAGCAGCCAGGATTCGAACGCCACCGTCTGATTATTGGTCATAACCAGATCAATCGTTAAGACGATGATCGCGAAGGCGAAAACCCAGAAAACTATCTTCATGTCGCGCGCCTCATCGGCCGGGTCACATCTGTACAACCCAGTCTAAGCAACCCGCCATGGGACGCCCGCAGCCGATGGATCGTTAACCCGGTGAATTAACGTTCAACATATCGCGAAGCTGCTTGCCCGTCTTGAAAAAAGGCACCGCTTTGCGCGCGACCTGAACCGTTTCTCCGGTGCGCGGATTGCGGCCTTGGCGTGCATCGCGAACCTTTACGGAAAACGCTCCGAAGCCGCGTAATTCGACTCTATCGCCATCCGCGAGGGCGGCGGAAATTTCGTCGAAGATGGTCGAAACAATTCTTTCGACGTCGCGTTGATACAAGTGCGGATTGAGTTCCGCAATTTTTTGTATGAGCTGTGATTTTGTCATCGAACCCCAATTTCTCCTAAATGCACCTAGCCGCCCCTCGGACAAATGCACCTGCGCCATTGGTTAAATAACAGCTCCCAAATGGTTATAACCCACCCTTCCGGGAGGGTGCCAGAGGGCGAGCGGGCCGTCAAGCCGCACATTGCGGTCGCACAGGAAACACCAAAATTTACGGTTATTTGTGGCATTTTTTGGAACGATCTTTTTTTTAGGCCCGCCGCGGGAAGCGACGGGCCTAAGTACCTATCATTAGACAACGTCAGTGGCGGTCAGTCGGAAGTTGCTTCCTCAGCGCCGTCACCGTCTTCCTTACTGGCGGCGGCCTTTTTGGCTTTTGGCTTCGCTTTGGCTTTCGGCTTCGCCGCGGCCTTTTTCTCGTCTTCCGTGCTTTCGGCCGCGGTCTCTTCAGCGGGTTCTTCCTCCGCCGGGGCCGCCGCACCGCCGTCGTCCTGCGGCTGGGCTTGGCTTTCCCTCGATTTGAGAGCCGCCCCCAGGATATCGCCAAGCGACGCGCCGGAATTGGAACTGCCGTATTCGGCCATCGCCTCCTTTTCTTCCTGCACTTCGCGAGCCTTGATCGAGAGGCTTAACTTCCGGCTCGACTTGTCGATTGCCAAGACCTTTGCATCGACCTTTTCGCCGGTGGCAAACCGATCGGGCCGCTGCTCGGAGCGGTCGGCGGACAAATCCGATTTGCGGATGAAGCCATGAACACCGTCGTTGACCGAGACTTCGACCCCGTTATCGACGATGGCGGTGATCGTACACGTGACCGTCGCCCCTTTCTTGATTTCGGCCATGCCGGAGGCAAACGGATCGTCGCTGAGCTGTTTGATGCCGAGGCTGATGCGTTCCTTGTCGGTATCGACGTCGAGCACCTTGGCTTTGACCATCTGGCCTTTTTCGTAGTCCGCGATTGCCTCTTCTCCCGACCGGCTCCAGTCGATATCCGAGAGATGCACCATGCCGTCTATTTCGCCGGGAAGCCCGACAAAGAGACCGAATTCGGTGATGTTCTTGACTTCGCCTTCTACTTCGGTGCCGACCGGGAACGAGGCCGAGAAGCCTTCCCACGGATTGCCCATGCACTGTTTCAGGCCAAGGCTGATACGGCGTTTTTGCGGATCGACATCGAGGACCATGACCTCGACTTCCTGGCTTGTCGATACGATCTTGCCCGGATGGACGTTCTTTTTCGTCCAGCTCATTTCGGACACATGCACCAGCCCTTCGATGCCGGACTCCAATTCGACGAACGCGCCGTAGTCGGTGATGTTGGTGACCCGGCCCTTCAGCTTGGTCCGAACCGGATACTTCGCTTCGACGCCGTCCCAGGGATCCGCCTCGAGCTGCTTCATGCCGAGGCTGATCCGCTGCGTCTCGGAGTTGAAGCGGATGACCTGCACTTCGATCGTTTCACCGATCTGCAGCGCTTCCGAAGGATGGTTTATGCGCCGCCAGGCAATGTCGGTTACATGCAGCAACCCGTCGACACCGCCGAGGTCGATGAACGCACCGTAATCGGTGATGTTCTTGACGACGCCCTTGAGCACCTGCCCTTCGCGCAGGTTCTCGATCAATTCGGCGCGTTGCTCGGCGCGGCTTTCCTCGAGTACGGCGCGTCGCGAAACAACGATATTTCCGCGGCTGCGGTCCATCTTGAGAATTTGGAATGGCTGTGGCGTGCCCATCAGGGGTGTCACGTCGCGCACCGGGCGAATGTCGACCTGGCTGCCTGGCAGGAATGCAACGGCGCCCTGGAGATCGACGGTGAACCCACCCTTGACCCGGCCAAATATGGTGCCGGTGACGCGGCTGGTGTCTTCGAAGGCTTTTTCCAGTTCGACCCAAGCTTCCTCCCGCCGCGCTTTTTCCCGCGACAGCATCGCTTCGCCGTTCTTGCCTTCCATCCGCTCGAGATACACCTCGACCGTGTCGCCCGCCTTGATTTCCGATTCCTGGCCCGGGCCAAAAAATTCCTTCAACGAAACCCGGCCTTCGGACTTAAGCCCGACATCGACCAGGGCGTAATCGTTCTCGACGGCGATCACCATGCCCTTGAGCACGGTTCCCTCGAGGCCTTCATGGGCCCCCAGCGATTCGTTGAGAAGATCTTCGAAACTTTCTCGTTTAGCGGCGTCCGCTGACATAGTGATTAACAATCCTTTCCGATCAAAATCAGAAGCGTGTGCCTACCGGTTGTTTCCGGCGGTCTTAAAGAGAGCCTTGGCCGCCGGCGCCCCATGCGCTGACGTTCACCAAACGACGGCTCTCGGCGTCGCTGTCCTGCAGGCATTGGGTGGCTGTAGCCCAAAATAAGCTCCAGCTGAGCCCCCGGCGCCGATAATGGCGACCCTATGGCGACCCAAGAGCTTGCCGCTCTTCGACATAGGCCAAAGCGGCGTCAAACGCCGCGTCGGCGGTCATCTCGCTCGTATCGATGCGTTTCGCGTCTTCGGCGGCATGCAACGGGGCAGCCGAACGACTCGAGTCCCGAGCGTCTCGTTCCATTAAGTCCTGCAGGACGCGCGAATATATACTTGTCTCGCCGCGTTCAAGCAACTCCTTATGGCGTCGCGCCGCGCGAATCTCGATCGCGGCGGTGACGTAGAGCTTGACCTCGGCCTCCGGGCAAACGACCGTGCCGATGTCCCGGCCGTCGAGAACGGCGCCGGCGCCGCCGTTCGGCGGTTGCGCCGCGAACGTTCGCTGAAAATCCAGCAAAGCCTCCCGAACCTCTTGAATTGCGGCTACCTTGGATGCCGCGACGGCTGCATCGTCGCCGGCGAGCGCCGGATCGTCGAGGTCCGTGGCGCGAAGTTCCCGGGCCTTTTGCAGCGCCGCTCCAGCGTCTTCGGGATCCTCGCCCCCGCGGAGCACGGCCAATCCGACGGCGCGGTAGAGTTTGCCCGTATCGAGGTGCGCGAAGCCGAAATGAATGGCCAGCCGGCGCGCCAGCGTTCCCTTGCCGGAAGCGGCAGGACCATCGATCGCAATAATCACGCGCCACCGTCCGCCGCGGCGAGGGTGCCGCCGATACCGCCGATCACGTCGGCGAACCCGGGAAAGCTGGTATCGATCGCCGTGCCGTCGTCGATCGTGACCGGGCGCTGGGCCGCAAGGCCCATAATCAGGAAGCTCATCGCGATGCGGTGGTCGAAATGGGTGGCGATCGGCGTGTTGTTGCCCCCTCGGGGGCGGTCGTTCACGCCGGTCACGATCAGGTCGTCCTCGCCGGCGGCGACATCGATGCCGCATGCGCTAAGCCCGTCGGCGATTGCCGCCAGTCGGTCACTTTCCTTGACCCGCAACTCGGCGAGGCCACGCATGACCGTGCGCCCTTTCGCCGCCGCCGCGGCGATCGCCAGGATCGGGTATTCGTCAATCATGGCGGGCGCCCGTTCGGCGGGCACCTCGATCCCCGCCAGCGGCCCATGCCGGGCGGTCAGATCGGCTACGGGTTCGCCGGCCAAATCACGGCGGTTGGCGATCGTCAGGTCGGCGCCCATCTCCTGCAGGGTGTCGATTAGCCCGATGCGGCCCGGGTTCATGCCGACCGTGCGTAGTGTGACGGACGATCCCGGCACCAACAGCGCGGCGACCAGGGGAAACGCGGCGGAACTGATATCGGCGGGGACGTCGATCGCCGCGGCGGTCAATTCCGGTTGGCCGGTGACGGTGATCCTGTTGCCGCCGGTGTCCAATGGGTCGACCGTGACCGTCGCGCCGAAATGTCGCAGCATGCGCTCCGTGTGGTCGCGGGTGGGCCGTTTCTCGATCACTGTCGTTTGACCAGGGGCGTTGAGGCCAGCCAGCAAGACCGCCGATTTTACCTGTGCCGATGCGACCGGCGGCGTGTAGTCGACAGGCACGGCGTCCGCCGCGCCAACCACCGTGAGCGGCAGCTTTCCGCCGTCGCGCGTCAGGATTGTCGCGCCGAATCCGCGAAGCGGTGCGGCGACACGCTCCATTGGGCGGGTGCGGAGCGAATGGTCCCCGGTCATCATGCAGGTTATCGGGTGGCTCGCGAGGACACCAAGCAGAAGGCGTGCCGCGGTCCCGGAATTTCCCATGTCGAGAACGTCGTCCGGTTCGCTCAACCCGCCGATGCCGACGCCGTGGATCGACCAGTTTCCGGGACCGTTCTGCGACACGCCGGCGCCGAGGGCGCGAATGGCCGCAAGCGTCCGCAGGACGTCTTCACCTTCCAGCAATCCCGTGATGCGGGTTTCACCAACCGCGAGTGCGCCGATCAGAACTGCGCGATGCGATATGGATTTGTCGCCCGGCACCGGGCAATCGCCGGCCAGGGCGTCGGCGGGAATTGCGGTTATCGGCTGCATGCCATGGATTTCCTTCGGCTCGATCCGGTGCAGTCTCTACCATAAAGCCGGTCCATCGTCATAGAATTGCGACAGTTGATGGCGCAACGGCGGTAAACCGCAAAAAGCCCTTGATACGTGGTAGAGATCGTGGCAATTGGCACGCGCATTTCAGCCTGCCTATTTTAAGGAGATTGCCGTGGCAAAACCGGAATGGGGAACCAAGCGCCTGTGTACAGGCTGTGGCGACCGCTTCTATGATTTGCAACGCGATCCGATCGTGTGTCCGAAATGCGGCGTCGTCTTCGATCCCGAGCAGGTGACGCGTCTCAAGCGCGCCCGCAACGCGCCGCCGCCCGAACCGAAACCGAAGCCGGCGGTGGTCGCCGCCAATGACGACGATGCCGAGGTGGGGGCGGACGACGATGCGGAGGATATCGCGGATGCGCCCGATGAAGATATTCTTGCGACCGACGATGACGAAACCGGCGACGACATTGGCGAGCTGGTCGAAGGTGTCGAGGTCGTCAAGGAGAAACCCGAGGACTAGACGCCCGGGCGGGGCAAGCGAATTTTCCCTTGCCTCCGGACGGCGCGTATTTATAACGGTCACGTCTCGCCGGGTGCCGATTCGCTCACGGCGGGGGCGACCAACCCATGGGGCCGTAGCTCAGTTGGGAGA
>CAYYBI010000247.1:0-14148 GCA_964469835.1 uncultured Rhodospirillaceae bacterium | reverse complement strand
CTTGTGCTGGCCGCGGCCTTCGTTGCAGTCGCGGGGGTTTTCTGCGTTGCGCAATGGTCCGAATTCCGTGACGCGTCCGGTGCCGATTTGAGCATCACCACGAGCATCGCAGGCCTCACAACCTTGGCCCTCGGAGCACTTGCGGGGAGCGGGCATCTGGCCGCGGCTGGCTCTGCCACCGTCGTGCTGGCCCTGTTGCTCGGCTTCAAGCCAGAGCTGCACGCCCTTCTAAAAAAGATAAACCGTTCGGAATTGCTCGCGACCTTGCGGCTCCTGCTCATTTCTCTGGTGGCCCTGCCGATTTTGCCCGATCAAGGCTATGGCCCATGGCAGGCGCTAAATCCGTATAAGCTCTGGTTGCTCGTCGTCTTGGTTGCCGGCATTTCCTATGTCGGCTATTTCGCCGGCAAGATTGTTGGCGATCGGCGAGGCATTATGGTCACTGGACTGCTTGGGGGGCTGGTGTCGTCCACTGCGACGACGCTGGCATTTGCCCGACAATCGAGGGTTCGTCCAAACGAAAGCGTTCTAATGACCGCCGGCATCCTTTTCAGCCTGGCAATGATGCTTCCGCGGACCTTGCTTATCGCCACCGTGGTCATGCCCGATGCCGCCATATCGCTGAGCGTGCCCCTGTTGCTATCCGCCTTAACGACGGTCGGGCTCGCTCTCCTATTCAACCGGAAACGCAGCACCGACGCCAAATTTGCGGAGCATAAGGACCAACAGCGTAATCCGCTTGAACTTGCCGCGGCAATTCAGCTCGCGGCGATAATGGGCGTATTTATTCTGGCGGCGCAGGCGATACGGGAATGGTTCGGCCAGACCGGGCTGTATGGTATCGCGATTCTGCTCGGTTTAGTGGACATCGATGCTGTCACGGTTTCCATCGGCGCGATGGCGGGCCGCGGCGATATTCAAGGGAACGTCGCGGTCAATGCACTGTTGATCGCAATCGCGACAAATACCCTCGTGAAGCCGGCCCTTGTCGTTGTCGCGGGGAGTCGGCGAACCGCGGTATGCGTGACCGGTGCGGTAGCCATCGTGCTGGCCGTACTGGCCGTCACGGTTTTTGGCCAGGGCTCCGTGATCCACTAGGCATCGGCGTATGACGGGACCGGCCGTGAATTCCTCTGCTCGGTCAATCGACCATTAGAACCGGCACCGTCATGCGTTTCAGGATTTCGTTCGTTACGCCGCCGAAGATCACACGCGCGACACGATTGCGGGTATAGGCGCCCATGACCAGCAAATCAGCGCCGCACACCTCGATTTGCTCCAAAATTTGCTCGCCGGCCGACGGCGCAGCGCCTTCCACCGCAACGCCGCGCGAGCGCACGCCATGCCATTCAAGGTATTCGCCCAGATTATCTGCACTGGGTGTTAACGATCCGTTCTCATTGACCGAGATGACAACCACTTCGTCCGCCCGGGTGAGGAAATCCATTGCGAATGCGACCGCGCGCGACGCCTCGGCGCTGCCGTTCCAGGCGATTGCGACAGTTCGGGGAAAGCTTTCGACGGCCGACGCGCGGGAAATCAACACAGGCCGCCCGGTTTCCCGCAAACTGATATCCAAGATCGGCGGCACGCCACCATCATCTGCCAAGGGCGGACAGGCCGTGACGATCAAATCGGCAAGACGGCCACGCAGGGTGAGCCAGTTGCGCAATCCACCTGTTTGTTCAAGAAAGCTGACCGAGAAGCCCGCCTGGGGATCAGGATTTGAAACGCGCGGCGCCTTGAACCGCTCAGCGACCGTCTCGAACAATTCACGGCTGCGCGTGCGCCGAGCGTCGCTTTCCCCTTCGATCATGTTTAGGAGTTGATCGACCGCCAACTCGGGCATCCAGGAAGCCAAGTGTCTTTCGGTGTCCACTGGATCCGCCTCAATGCAGAATACTTCCAAATGAGCGTCCAGCCCCTGGGCAACGACAAAAGCGGTTTCGAGGGCGGGTTGCTCGAGCGCTTGCGGATTGGCCGGATCGTAATGACCGCTCAATGGCACCAATAATTTTTGTGTCGACACGACCCTGCCTCCTTCATTGATTGCAATTGCACTATCCGACCATGCCAGCGTTGGCCCCTTGATCCCGCTCAATGTACCGGAAGCGGGCGGCGGCGTTGAGCCAAATCAAGGCTGCTCTACGGCAATGGTGGTCTAATAAAACTTGTGCTAATCGCAAACCTCTACCATTCATTCGGGCGCAGTAATGATCATATCTCATGAAAATCAAGCCATCGGAGACGCGATCCGAATTGAGCTTCGGGACAAGGTTGAAGACGCCAAGATCACGGCAATTATCGACACTGGTGCGAGTTTGACTGAAATCGAGCAGGCAATGGTCTGGGCGAGTGGCGATAGCGACATCGGCGAGGACGCGGCGCATCCATTGGAAGGGGCCGTTGCACGCGTCTACGACATTCTCACGGCCGATAGAAACAGTGGAGATGAGTGTTAGATGGTAGGACAGAATCTTTGCCGGCGATCCGTCGATCGGTTGGCGGCGGCAGCGCGGTCGCGCACCGTGCTGATTGGTTGGGTCATGCTTGTTGTGATGCTTTCGGCGCCTGAACTCCGCGCCGACCCGGCAATCGGCGAATCATTGGCGCGGCAATGGTGCAGCTCCTGCCATGAGGTTGGTCATCGTCAGGTTATGAGCGATGGCGCCCCTGCATTCAAAGCGGTTGCCCGCCAGCGCGGGATGACGCGGGATCGGTTGAGAAATTGGCTCGCCGACCCGCACCCGCCGATGCCGAATCTCGGGCTCGCGAGGCAAGATATCGAGGATCTGATCGATTACATCGAAACCCTAAAGAGTAAATAGGGGTTTTGAGTCCGTGCGTTCTGGACTGGACGCCCGAGAGTATTACCCGCCCACATCCAGGTCGAATTCCGCCACGACCGGCGCGTGATAGCTGTCAGCGTCCCGGCGTCCCGAGAAAAATGCGACCAATTCGTCCGTCAGCAACTCGTTGTGAATTTCGGCGTGGCGGAAGCCGGCCAACAGCTTGCGCGAAACGAGAATGTGGTCGAGCATCAGGCGCTGGCCATAATGCAAGACACTGAAACGCCGATCCGCCGGCAGATTCAATTCGACGGGGGCCAGCATGCGACCGGCAAGAAGTGGATTGCCGGTTTCCTCGACCTCTCCCCGGAGAATTTTGAGCGGGGCATCGCGTCCGTCAGCATTGAGGTCGCCGAGCACGGCAATCAACGCCTGCGGATTGGCATCGAACACGGAATCGACCACCAGGCGTGCCTCGAACGCTTGCCCAGTGCGTTTGATCTCGGAGATGAATGTGCCCTCCGCCCAGCCGGCGACGCTCTTCCAGACGAACGGTTCCAGCTTTTGTCCTTCAATAAAGGTCGGCAGCGGTGCGCGAAGATGCAGATTGATAATCTGCAACAACCGGCCGTCCGCCAGTTCGATCGTGGCGAACAGTATCGGCCGCTCCCACCAAACCGGCTCCAATGTTCCGTGCGCCGGCACGGCGCTGACCGGCCGGTATTTCGGCGGCGGCACCAGTTGGTTGAGATATTGCCGGGTTATGCGGATCGGCCGGCGGCTCAAGACTACCAAATTGTGAACGTCGCGCGGATTGTCCCCCGCGTCATTCGTGGTGACTGCACGCGAATAATCGGCATACGGGGTATCGCCTAACAGCCGGTCAAGCGCGCGCAGGGACCGTCGATGGCCGCCCTCCGGCTGTGCGTTGATTTCCTGCAAGCACAAAATGTCGGCATCCAAGCGCTGGAGCTGCGGACGCAGCACCTCTATCCGAGTATCCAGCGATGCTTGGTCCCGGTGCCGTTCACCGAGATTCTCAAGATTGAAGGTGGCGATTCTCAGCGTTGTCATTTATCCGTCGGGGGAACCCGCATCCAAAAATTTCGGTGCTTTAAAATCCGAACCCAACAGCCATTGGCCCTTTTCCGGTCGCTCGCCGCATTGCGCTCGATCAATGGGAACATGGTGGCATCTGTCCGGGGGCGGCGGCATGCGGGTGTCGGCCACGATCTTTGACTAAGGTCTTTGAAAAGGATCTTTGACAAGGATCAATGCCCGGATATCCCGCGGCGCATACAGTGCATTGATCGAAAATTGGGAGATTTATCCATGTATTTCAGCGTTTTGTCTGCCCGGATCCTGAGACCTCTCCGAAATATTGCGTTGCCCGCAGTAATGGCCGCGCTCCTGCTTCCAGCGGCCTTCTCGGCTTTCACCGATCGGACCGCTTTTGCCGCCGATTCGGCGCAAGACAGTAAGATGCACACAGGCGACCGTACGCGAAGGGTGCAGTTAACCATACCGATTATCGACCCAAAGCGCGGGCGGCAACTTTTTGTCACCCGAGGCTGCGTATTGTGTCACGCAATCAACAATACCGGTGGCCGCGGCGGCCCTCCACTCGATAGGATCGGCGATGGAAAAGCCGCCGATATCCTCGACTTTACCGCACGCATGTGGCGCGGCGCCTACGCGATGATCGAATTACAGAACATGGAATTGGGATATCAACTCGATTTCAGCGGCGAAGACCTCGGCCATATCATCGCGTTTCTATATGACAAATCCGAACGGTCGCAATTTTCCGGCAATGACGTGCCCGATCTGATCAAGGACATGTTTATCGATAAGCCCTATAGTGCCGATGACGATGAGAAGGGGCCAAAACGCTGAGCGCGTGGCGCGATGTGGCGTCTTCCAGCCGTCGCTCCGAAATTCGCCTGGTCGTCGCCCGATAAACGGATTTTCGCCTTATTCTTCGGTTCGGAGCGGCGAACGCTGTACCGCCATGATCGTGAGCAATGGGAGGACAAAAGTGATCAGTGCGACCACGATCAGCAATCCACCCAATGCATTGTAGTCGGCCGGCACATCAATTTCCCCGGTAACGGGGTCAAGAACCTGACGGGTCACAACGAACACCTGATTGAGGTACTTGGTCGCCAAACTGCTGGCTGAAAGCGCCAGATTGGTGAAAGACGCCATGACCGCAAAGAAGGTCGCCTTGAGGTGCGCCGGCGCGTTTTTCGCGATCCAGGCCAGCATTGGAATCATGGAAATTTGCGCCAACGGCGACTCCAAGGCGGTGTCGAGTATCGCGATGAATCTTGCGTCGACGACGCCGCCCGTCCAGCGCGCCGTCCATTCGTGCACACCATAGAAGAGTCCGATATTGGGGAGCGATAAAATTCCCGCGGCGATTGTCAGCAGCATGACAATGTGAGCAATCGATCTTTTCGCCAAGAACAGCCGGAACATAATCATGCCGGCGAGCGCCAGAGCCGAAGTGATAAGACTGAGGATGGACAGAAATTGCTGATCAAATGCCAATATATCGATTTCCCACCACGTTGCGCCGGGCCCTGGCAGCGGCGTAGCGCGGAACATGAATATGATCAGCGCCGTTCCCAAAAGGGTCCGCCTTGCAGCGGGATTGAGCTCCAGAAACAACCGGTTCATTAGAAAAAGTACGATCCCTAGGGAGCCGGCAAACACGATTTCCTGCGCCAGCGGAATATCGCTTAACCCGACGCTCAGGGTAACGGCGACGAATGCGAGACTGCCGCCCAATATCCACGGGTTAGGCGAGGCCGTGCTGGGCTCTCCGCCGATTGCCGTTTCGGTCGGCGCAACGTCGACGCCCGTAGCACGCAATTTTCGCGCTCGAATCCGGACCGAAACATCGCCAAGCGCAGCGCCGAGCACGGAGATCACGGGGATGATCAGCGCGAACAGGTAGATATTGGCGTAGACCGAGATTTTTTCAGCATCCGACATTTCCGCGACGCCCGAGAACATGCTGATATTCAGCACGGCGACGACGATCAATCCGGTCACGATTGCGACTCGGCCCAGGGTCTGCATCGTCGTGTGCATCAGCTTGATACGGTCGTCCGGATACGGGTTGCCCTGATCGTCGAAAAGCGGGACGGCCTCCACGGTCATTGCGTCGGCGACGACGTCTTGAACGACGTAGCCGATCGGCGCCAACAAAGCGCTCAGCACATACCAGGCCTCGGCGGTCATGATCTGAGTCATCGCGGGCGCGTGCACGATAAGGCCATACATTACGCCGATGCCGGACGCGATGAGCGACGCGCCGACATAGACGAGTAAGGATTTCCATCGCCAAATGATGTCCACGAGATGACCAAGCGGCATTTTCAGCGTCCACGGGATGCCCGCCCAGAACGCGAGTCCGGCGAGGAAGGCCGCAGAGAGTCCAAGATGTTCCTTGATAAAGAAGGTGCCGACGATTGCCGTCAGACCCGATACGCCCGCCGCCAAATAGACCATCAAGGGAGGCAGATACGCCCAGCGAAACTCCCGCCTGAGTCCGAGCAGCGTTTCTGCGAGCCAGCTTACGGGCATTCTGCCCGTAGACCCTTTACCGAGTTCTTGACCACCGTGCTGCCTATACCTTTGATCGTTCAATACGGTACAACGTTTAGATGCGCTATTACGGCATGCCCCATCAAGGATACGCAACTGTCATGGTCAAAATTGTAATTGGATTGATTTTCATCGCTTTGGCCCTTGGCGCGGGCGATGTGCGAGCGGATCCATACGCCGAGTGGACGGGCGAAATATCGAGCACCGCCATCCACCCGCTACCATCCAAACCGATATTCGATGTCTTGATATACGATGATACGGTGCAAAACGTCGCCTTTCGAAAGCAGTTTCTGCAGGCGCTCCAGAAGGCGGGCCATAATGTCTCGGACAAAGGTGACCTGCAATTTACCTTCGCGACGAGCATAACCTGGAAAATCGGCCGTCAGCGCGAATTGGAGCGCCGGCAATTGCAGCGATACCCGGTCGACATGGAGGAAGCCACCTTTCCGGATGAACGGCGCCGAGACGTCGGCAGCGCACCAGCAACCCACTTGTTCGGCGATGCAAGACGGCTGCCGCCGAGGGTGTCACCGACGATAACCAATTCCGATCAAGACCGGCTCGACATCAGCGTCGAATTGCGCAGCCGCACGTCAAACAAGATTTTTTGGACCGCAGACCTGGCTTTAGCACTCCGGACAATGGACCGGGCGCGCATCATCGCTGCCATTACCGGACCTATTATCAGCGCTATCGGTCGCGATGTCCGCCAAGAAAGGTTCGAAATCCATTGATTGGTCAATGTGACATCAATACGGGAACCGTCATGTGTTCCAGAATATGACGGGTCACGCCGCCGAATACCGATTCCCTAAGCCGGGAATGGCCATAGCCGCCCATAACGATCAGGGTAGCGCCACTATCGCTGGCGTGATTCAGCAAGGCTTCACCAATCGGCGTTTCTCCGGTCTCCGCCGTGCACACCTCCACATTCAAGCTATGACGCGCCAGATGCGCCGCAATATCGGTCCCCTGCACATTGCCGGTGTCGACACCGTTCGCCACGAACACCTCAACCGTGTCGGCGATTTCGAGAATTGGCATCGCGTCCGCCACGGCGCGTGCCGCTTCACGACTTGCATCCCATGCGACGAGAACTCGTTTGCCGATCGGTTTCGGGACAGTTGCATACGGGACGATCAGGACCGGCCGGCCTGCGCCCAGCATTAGCTCTTCGGCAAGATCATTGAGACGCATTTCTTCGGTGTGCGGTTGGCGTTGCAACACCACGACTAGGTCTGCGTACCGCCCATGCGATTCCACCACCTGGGTGGGATTGCCGCGATCCATGCGCCATTCGCACCGTTCGCTGCGGCCGATTTTCTTGGCTTTCGAGTCGAACATAGCACGCGATTCGGCGATGCGTTCCTTTTCCCGGTTCTCCATGATCTCAAAAACTGATTGCGGCAATCGGAGCGAGGCATATCCCGGCATTTCGAGGGGCAGCAAGACGCCAAGACCAACCAAATGCGCGTCGCATCTTTCCGCCAATGCGAGCGCCACGTCGACGGCATGGCCGGAGTCCTTTTCATCTCCGACATGAACCAATAAATCCCGCAACGCCATAATAAATCTCCCGTCCAATCGATCTAATATTAAAAGATGCTGACATTGCACGAGGCGGTATACATTGACCTCCATCAAAGGTTTGGGGGTCGCCCGGAGCCGAAACGGAAGAGTGCATTCAGAGAATTGGTCGGCGTGCATACCTTGAATGCCGCCCACCGCACCCCACATTTAGGGTCAAGAACAAAGACAGAACCAACATACATCGGTGGATTGAGACTATGGCGCAGAGAATTGATGACGGCACCCAACCGACCGCGCATTCGGCGGTGCAAGCAATGATCGTTCGGGCACAGCACGCGGCCAACCAAACGGGCAAACGCGTCGGGCTGGCCTTTAACTTGATGACGGACGAAATAACATTAGTGGATTTGAGCGCCGGAGCGCCCGAAGAGGCAGTGTTCTTTCGGACCGTGGCCCGAACGTCCGATACGTCCGCACTGGAGTCCGATCAAGCGGGAAAATCCAACGAACCAGAAGATGGTCTCGATCCCGCTGCTGGATGCAATTCGGTCGAATAAGGTTTATCGTTTCCGAAGGCAGACGAACCAATACACGATGCCGACCAACACGCCATCACCGATCACGTTGCCGATCGTTACAGGGACGAGAGTGTACGCCATGCCTACAATCGTTCGTTCCGGATAATCGGCAGCGGACGCACCGAGCAATCGCCATTGCTCGTCATCAAAAAATCATTTGATCAACAACCCGGCCGGCAGGAAGTACATGTTGGCCACTGAATGCTCGGACCCCGCGTCGCCAAATGCGATAAAGGCGCCGGCGAGCACTGCCGGGGTCAATAACGACATCGTATCGAGCCGAGCCTTGGCGACGCCGACCTCCTCCGCCTTGACGGCCATTTCCGGGGGCAGTAGCGAATCATAGGGCGGATGATTTAGGTCTTGCGGTTCAGCTGATATGAGTTCCCAATCTCAATTTATTGCAAGCGTTCGCGTCCCGGCCGCATTCGATCCACTCGATTCTGGCCGCCTTCGCGCAACGGTCACATGCATTGCGAGTCGAAAGGTGCTCGTATCGAAAGCGGGCCCCATAACATCTTGATCAGGATCAAGCCCTGCTCGCCAGACAGCCGCTACCCTTTATAGCGGATGCAGGAACCATGATGAACGAAAGATTGGAACAGGGATGCTGAAACGCGGCTTCAAGGAGATGCTGGCGGAAGCCAATGCGGTAATCGAGACGGTTTCGGTGGCGGATTTGGGGTACCTCCTGGACGACCCGGAGGTGGTGCTGGTGGACGTACGCGAGAGTGTGGAACGCGACCGCCTGGGTGCAATACCGGGGTCGGTCCATGCGCCGCGTGGCTTGTTGGAGTTTCATGCGGATCCGGAAAGCCCCGCCTACAATGGCGAATTGCAACCCAGTCTAAGGCTCATTCTCTATTGCGGCACCGGTGGGCGTTCCGCGCTTGCGGCCAAGACGCTCGTCGACATGGGATATTCCGACGTCGCATCGCTTGCCGGCGGTTATGACGCTTGGCGGCGTGCTTCGGAAATAGGCAGCTAACGGACGCCTTCGCATGACTGTATGGAATAGGGTCGGTGGATCTCAGGGTCAGACGAACCAGCGAATTTCGGGTGCCGTGTTGTCAGCGGGTCGCGGTTTGATGGTGATGCCATTGGTATTTTGCATGATTCTATCGGTACTCGCAGGTTGCGGAAGGGAGCTTTCAGCGGAGACCCGTCGCCCATCGCCCGCCGAAAAATCGCAGGCTTTGCTAAGTGAGTGTGCCGAATGTCATGACATATCGCGCGGCGGCGGTGCTTCTCCAAACCTCTTGGCGCCAAGGTTTTACGATGTCGCAAGACATCCGTCGACGACGGCGCTCAGCCTTCGCGTATTTCTGCAGTCGATGCATCGGCGCATGCCCAATTTCCTGCTCAGTGCCCGCGAACGGGATGATATCATTGCGTATATCCTGAGCCTCAAACCGAACAAGCCGCTTTGACCGGGCCCTAGCCTAGACCGGTACGGGTGGATTCAATTGCATGGTAACACGGACGACGCTGGTATCGTCTTCAACGACTGAACGATCGAATCCGAGCTCATCGCAAATTGCCAGCATCGCCGAATTCTCCCGCAGAACGTCGCCGAATATCTCACCGATGCCCTGGCTGCGTGCATAGTCGATAATTCGGCGCATCAATCGGGTGCCCAGTCCCATCCCCGCAACGTCGGGCCGGATGACGATGGCGTACTCGGCCTTTTCCTTGTCCGGATCCGTGCTAATGCGCACGACGCCGAAAATCGGCGACTTGCCCGGGGATCCCGGTTCGGTGAGCACCAAAGCCATTTCCCGGTCGTAGTCGAGTTGCGTGAACCGGGCGGCCGCCATGTGTGTCAAAGTTTTCATCGGAATGAAAAATCGCCGGCGCACTTGTTCCTGGGTCAGCATCTTGAATGCGTCGCGCAACGCGGGCTCGTCCTCCGGCACGATCGGCCGCACCAACAAATTACGGCCATCAGGAAGGGCGAGTGTCTCCTCCAATTCCTTTGGATACGGCCGCACGGCCAAACGGTCGAATGGCGCCACGCCAGATCGCGTAACGCGTATCCGGGCATCGAGCGCCACAACCCCGGCACTGTCCGCGAGCAGCGGATTGATGTCGATTTCCGCGATTCCCGCAAAATCCGTCACAAGCTGGGATAACTTTATAAGGGTCAGCGCAATCGCATCGATATTGGCCGCCGGCACATCGCGGTATCCCTGCAACAATTTGAATATGCGCGTTTCCCGCATCAATGACTGCGCGAGCTGCATGTTGAGCGGCGGCAATCCGAGCGATCGGTCGCCAATGACCTCGACCGCCGTTCCGCCATGTCCGAACAAGATGACGGGACCGAATTGTGCATCCTCATGCGCACCGATGATCAACTCGAAGCTTTGCGGGCGCGATATCATGGCTTGCACCGTGAAGCCCGTGATTCGCGCACTCGGCTGGCTGGACCCGACCGCGTCGAGCATAGCCGTGGCCGCCTTGCGAACCGCCTCTTCGTTTTCGAGATCCAACGCAACGCCGCCAATGTCGGATTTATGGGTGATATCCGGTGACAGGATCTTCAAGGCGATTGGAAAGCCTATCCGGCTTGCCGCCGCGACGGCATCCTCGACCGACTCCGCCGTTTCCGTCCGCCCGGCCGGAATGTCGTACGCGGCCAGGACTTGTTTCGCCTCCGGTTCGGTCAACCATGACCGGTCCTCGGCCAAAATCCCCTCGATCATTTTCCGGACACTGTCCCGGTCCGGCACGAATTCCGTGGGCCGGCTGGCGGGGGTCTCCATAAGGTTTTCTTGCGCGCGCCGGTATCGGATCAGATTCATGAAGGCACGCACGGCCTGTTCGGGCGTTTCATGCGTCGATATTCCGTGCTTGGCGAAAAGGGCGCGTGCGTCGTTCGCGAGCGTCCCCCCAACCCAACTGGTCAGGATGAATTTTTTGTCCTGCCCTGCCACTGAATCGACGACCGCTTGCGCAGCATCGACTCCCGGCGCCACCGCCGTCGGACTGTTGAGGACCAGGATCGCGTCGACATTGCGATCGTTTAGAACGACCCGAAGCGTATCGGCGTAACGCTGACCCGGCGCATCGCCGATCATGTCGATCGGATTCGCGCGCGGCCAGGTCCGCGGCAGGACATCGTCAAGCCGGTCGAGAGTATCGGCATCAAGCTCGGCCAGTCTTCCGCCTTCTTCGACCAGAGCATCGGTCGCCAAGACGGCAATGCCGCCGCCGTTGCTGACGATAGCGAGACGGTCGCCGGACGGTCTGGTTGCCAGCGAAAGGACCTCGGCCGCATCGAACAACTCGGAAAGTGTCAAGACACGCAGCATGCCGGCGCGGCGAAACACCGCGTCGTACACATCATCGGCGCCCGCCATCGCACCCGTATGCGAGGCCGCCGCCCGGGCGCCTTCCTCGTGGCGGCCAGCCTTGACCACGATGACCGGCTTCATGCGCGCGGCCGCCCGCGCGGCGGACATGAATTTGCGCGCATTGGTGATGGCTTCGACGTAGAGCAGGACCGCGCTGGTTTCCCGATCGTTGGCGAGATAGTCGAGCATGTCGCCGAAGTCGACATCGATCATGTCGCCGAGCGACACGAGATGCGAGAAGCCGATGCCGCGTTCGTCCGCCCAATCCACGATCGACGTGACGATCGCCCCGGATTGCGCGACGAATGCAAGCTTTCCGGGTGCCGGTGCCGCTGGCGAAAAGCTTGCATCGAGTCCGGCGTTCGGAACCAGAATGCCGAGGCAGTTCGGCCCGATGATCCGCATTAAATGCGGCTTGGCGGCGTCGAGGATCTCTTGCTTGAGTGTCTCTCCGTGCTCCGATCCGCCTTCGCCAAATCCTGCGGTGATTACAACGGCGCCCTTGGTTCCGCGCTGGCCGAGCTCGGCGATGATCTGCGGGACCGTGTTCGGTGGCGTACAGATTACCGCCATATCGGGCGTCACCGGCAAGCTGGCGACATCCGGATAGGCGATGACGCCGCCGACATCGGTGTATTTCGGGTTGACCGGCATAACCGGTCCGCCGAACTGGCCACGCAGCAGGTTTCGGCCAATCACCGACCCGACCGATAACGGCCGCGTGCTCGCACCGATCAACGCAACCGATTTGGGTTTGAAGAGATAATTCAGGTTCCGGATCGACACGCCGATTAAATCCTTATGCGACCATGCGGCTGGTCAATGTTCTTCGCGCAGGCTAGAGCGGCAGTTGCTGTCGGCATTGACGCAAGTCACCAGCGCAAATTGACCGGATTAGGAGATTAATCGACAGGTTGCCTGCGTTCCGGCGACCGAGAAGGCCGAATTCAAGAAACGCCGCTTTTCGGGCGACTTCTCGGATCTCAGATCATTCACTCGGCTGCCTCAGCCGCCGACGCCGCATTCAGCCATTCCGGCGCATCTCCGCCCAGCACGGGTGTCGGCCGTACCCAATGCGGCGGCGTTTCCGACAGGCGCAGGACCGGGCCGAGATGCCGCAGCGGGCCTTGCGCAGGTTCGGAAGTAATGCGCATCGCATCGAGTTCTGATTCCGACAAGCCCAAATCTGGCGCGGCGACGCCGGTTTTGCCCTGTCGATAAATGAACATGCCCGACTGGCACAATGAGACGCGGACGTGATAGCTGCCTCCTTCGCGCGCGCGGCGGGCCAGCGCCAGAAGGATGCCATAGGCACCGAGGTACCCCGTCGTGTAGTCGCAGGCCGCCGCCGGCAGTAACTTCGGCCGCTCCGGGCTCCCTTCCTGGCAGATCCCGGTCACGGTCTGGGCCACCTGTTCCCAGCCGCCGCGGTGGCTGAACGGGCCGTCCGCACCGAAGCAACTGATCGAACAACAGACGATGCCGGGGCGAATTTCCGCGAGCTGCTCCGGCGCAAAGCCGAGTCCGGCGAGCATGCCCGGACGATAGCCCTGCGAAAAAACGTCGGCGTCGCGCACCAGGTCTTTCAGCCGCGCGGCGTCTTCGGCGGTCTTGAGGTTGAGATAGCAACTCCGCTTGCCATGGCTGGTGTCCATGACGTGCTCCGCGATCTGGGGCAGGCCCTCGGCGGCCACCATCAGCACATCGGCGCCGTTTTCCGCCAGGGTCCGCGCCGCGATTGGCCCGGCAAGGATGCGCGTCAGATCGAGCGCGCGGATGCCGCTCAACGGCCGGTCGCCCTCGGGCATCGGTTCGGGATCGCTGTCGCCGATCTTGATGATCTCGACGATGGGTTTTGCCTGCAGCACTTTGCCGTGCGGATGATCGAGCCATTCCGTATTGCTGCGCACCATGCCGCCGCACGCGCGCGCCTCGTCGATCGCCGCTTCCAGGTCGAGCGCGTTCCACTGCGCCACCGCCTTCGAAACGGAATCGGGATTGGGCTCGCAGCCGAGCACTTTCAGCACCCGCGCCTGCAGGTTCGGCAGGCCGAAATGCGGCAGGAACCATCGCTCGTCCTTGGTCGGCCAGGGCTGCGTGATCTGGATCATTTTCTCGTGGTTCGCGTTCACGACCGGGTGGAAATTGCCGTCCGCCCCCGCCTTCTGCATGTAGCGCGTGCTGCCCAGCGCGGCGGCGGCCCGGCGCACATCGATGGCCACGGTCTGGCGGCGGCCTGTCTTGAGTTCCCAGATGTCGGAAACGGCGGTGCCGACA
>CAYYBI010000246.1:0-13784 GCA_964469835.1 uncultured Rhodospirillaceae bacterium | reverse complement strand
CGCCCTCGCCATCGCCGACGACATGCTGGCCGTATCGATGATTGCGCTGTTCTACACGGATCAGATCAACCTGATGGCGCTTGGGATTGCGGCGCTTTTCATGGCGCTGATCGTGGTGGCGAACCGGATGCGGATTCGGTCGCCGCTCGTATATGTCGCGTTTGGCGTCGGCGCCTGGGCGAGCGTCATGACCTCGGGTGTACATGCCACCATCGCCGGTGTGCTGGTGGCATTGCTCGTGCCTGTCACGGCGTGGCGGCGGCCAGCGGAGTTCGCCGTTTTTGCGCACGCGCAATTGAATGAGCTGGAGCGTTCCGGGGCAACGGAATCGAGCATCGTCACCGACAAATCCCAACTCAACGTCATCGACAGCATTTATCTCGCCGCCGAAGAAACCAGGCCCCCCGGCGTCACCCTGGAGCACGCCCTGCATCCGGTGCAGTCCTTCCTGATTGTGCCCCTGTTTGCGTTATTCGCCGCGGGAATTCCGTTAGGCGACGCGCTTGAAGGCGGCAGCGGCGCACCCGTGGGGCTCGCTATCGCCCTTGCGCTCACCGTTGGCAAAACACTCGGTATTACGTTCGCCAGTTGGCTGGTCGTCGCCAGTGGCCGCGGTGAATTGCCGCTTGGTGTCAACTGGATGCATATTTGGGGTGTGAGCTTTTTAGGTGGGATCGGCTTCACGATGTCGATCTTCATTGGCGAACTGGCGTTCACGGATGCAAGCATCATCAACGAAGCCAAGCTCGGTATCCTCATCGGATCGATTGTGTCTGGCGTACTCGGTTATCTGATTTTGCACCTGACTCTCCCAAAGGCGGCCTAAAGGAGAATGCGATAACGGTGCTGCGTGTTTGGCCCGCCGCGAAGCACCGAATCGATCTCGGGCCGGGCAGCTTCAGCAAGAGAGTATGGATGTGCGTATCGCTTTGCCTGCGTACCGTCGCTAGACGGATTTTTGCGCATCCAGGCAGTCGAGGATTTGCAGCAGCGCATCGGCGCGCAGCACGGTGTCCTCGCGGTAACGCTTTTCCGCGCCCTTCGCGCCGGTTTCGATCCGTTTAAGCGCGGTTTCCCGGTTCACCTCGGCGATTGCCCGCGCATTCTTCTGGCCCCCCAAAAAGGTGAGGACGTCGTCGATCCGCATTTTGATCGATCGTTGGGTCCGGTCGAAATAGGCGCCGTCCTCGGGCCGGGTCTTCAGCGCGGACGCGAGGAATTCGCGTGATTGGGGACATTTCAGCATTTGGTCGGGGACAGGATTGGTCGCCGCGAATCCGTCTGGAATAGCCGAAAACGCCAGAAATAGGGCTGCAAGGATGCCGCGCATGCTCAAATCTCCCGCATGGTCTAAACTCGCAAGCGTCGATCGCACCATCTTGCCGGTTCATCCTTGATCCGCAATGACTTGGCGCACACGATCGCGTGAATTCGGGAACGGGGAGAGGCGCATGAAGGCGGGATTTATCGGCACGGGCAGCATGGGGTGTCCCCTGGCGGACAATATTTTGCGGCAGGAAGGATCGCTCGCGGTCTATGACATCAACCCGGAGGCGGTCCGGCCGCTGACCGACAAGCAGGCGCGGCTGATGGTGTCGCCGCAGGCCGTTGCTGCGGAATCGGACGTGGTGTTCGCCTGCCTGCCGAGCACGGACAGCTTCAATGCGGTCGCGACCGGCGCCGACGGGGTAATTGCCGGCGGCCGCGCGAAACTGTTCGTCAATCTCGGCACCATGGGGTCGACCGCCGTGCGCGCGGTGTCGGATCGGCTGGCGGAACAGGGCATCGAGACGCTGGATTGCCCGATCACCGGCGGCACGCCGCGTGCCTGGAAGGGCGACGTGACGGCAATTGCATCGGGCCCGCGCCCGGTCTTCGACCGGCTCCGGCCGATGATCGAGGCCTTCGCGTCGAAGGTCGTCTATGTCGGTGAGCAGACCGGCCAGTCGCAGACTCTGAAGCTGATCAACAACATGTTGTCTTGCGCCAATCTGGCGCTGGCCTGCGAAGGGCTGGTGATGGGGGCCAAGGCGGGGCTCGACCCGGAAACCGTGCTCGAGGTGATCAATTCCGGATCGGGGCAGAACAGCGCGACCAGCGTCAAGATCCCGAACCACGTGCTGAGCCGCAAGTTCGATTACGACGCGCCGATGCGCATCACGCGGAAGGATCTGGATTTGTGGCAGGCGGAGGCGGAAACCCTGGCGGTGCCGCAATGGGTCGGCAACGCGGCGCGCCAGCTCTACATGCATTCGATCGCGATGGGCTCGGAAGGCGGCGATTTGACTGAAATCATCAAGGACATCGAAAACTGGGCCGGCGTCGAAGTGCCGAAGACGCGGTGAAGGTTTGCCGCATGGGGGCGGATGAAACGCAGCCCGAAGAGACTCAGCGCAGTGCCGATCGCGTGTTGCGGTAAAAACGCGCCCTCATGCTGAGTTTGTCGAAGCATGCGGGCTTGTTCGGGCCGAATTGCGCAGTCTTCGACAGGCCCGGGCCCGGGCGGTATCATGACAGCCACGCAATATCGAGACGACCATGACAGAAACGCCAAAACAGTCAGCGGTTACCGGCCCCGTGACGCCCTTCGAGCCGATCCAGGGGCCGTTTGCCTGGACCGGGCCGGAAATGGCGGCGCGGACCGACTGGATTCACGAATTCAGCGCGCCCGAGATCGCGGAAATCGATGCCGCGGTCGCGGCGGTGCAGGCGCGCGGGCTCGATATCCTTGATATCCGGCAGGCGGACTTTCCCCTGCCGTCGCTCGGGCCGGTTCTGGCGGGTATTCGGGAAGCACTGGTGAATGGCTGCGGCGTCAGCCTGATGCGGGGATTGCCGGTCGACCGCTGGACGGTCGAGCAGAGCGCCATCGCCTATTGGGGGCTGGGCGCACATCTCGGCGATGCGGTGTCGCAGAACCCGGACGGCCACGTGCTTGGCCACGTCAAGGATATCGGCGGCAGCTTCGAGGATTTGAACGCGCGGGCCGGATACCAGTCGCGGGCGCGGCTGCCGTTCCACACCGATCTCGGCGCCGATCTGGTCGGGCTGCTGTGCCTCAAACCGGCGAAGGCGGGCGGTCTCAGCAGCGTGACCAACGCGATGGCGATGCACAACGCAATGCTCGAACGGCGGCCCGACCTGCTGCGCCTGCTGGCAGCCCCGGTCCACCGCGACCGTCGCGGCGAATTCATTCCCGGCAAGGCACCGACCTATGAAGCGCCGGTCTTCGCCTATCACGCGGGCTACATGACCGTGACCTTCGTCCGCCGCTTCGTGGAATCCGCGCCGCGCCACCCGGACGTGCCGCCGGTGACGCCCGACCTGGTCGAGGCGATGGATTTGCTCGAGGAGCTGGCGGAAAGCGACGACTTGCGGCTTGATATGGATTTCCGCGCCGGCGACATCCAGTGGATCAACAACCTCATTACCTTTCACTCGCGCACCGATTTCGAGGATTGGACGGAACCGGAACGGCGCCGCCATCTGCTCCGGCTATGGCTCAACCTGCCGAACGGCTGGCCGCTGCCGCCGTCCTACTACGAGCGCTTCGGTTCGGCGCATGACGACGGAAGACCGCGCGGCATGCACATGCCGGGCGTCGCGTTGAGCGCGCCGCTGGATGTGGCAAATACTTCCGGGAAAACCTGATGACCCTCTTCGTGATTGGCTACCCTGAACTTTCGACCGCCGATGATGAGTGGATCGAGGACGTCCGCCGGCAGTACGATCCGCAATTCGAGCTGATCCGGTCGCACTTTACCCTGGTGTTCGGGATGACCGATGTCGACCAACACGCGGCGGTCGATCACGTGGCCGGCATCGCCGGATGGTTCGGCAAGGTGGATTTCCGGATCAGCCGGGTGTTTGTCGACACCGCAAACAGCGAGGGCGCCGCCTTCCTCTATCTCGTGCCGGAAGAGGGGCATGAATCGCTCTATGCGCTGCATGAGCGGTTGAACGAAGGACCGCTCGCCGGCGCACGCAATCACGAGGCTTCTTTCGTGCCGCATATCACGATCGGCCGGCTCGACGATCCTACGGAAGCCCAGACGCAGGTCAGTGAGCTGAACCAAAACGGCATCGACATCGCCGGAACCGTGCGCTCACTGACAGTGGCGCAGATCGACGAGGTGGGGCTGGAGGAGCTTGCGACCGTGGCGCTGGCTTCGTGATAGCGCAATGGCCTGCCGGGCGGCTGCCGCAACTCATTTCCACATACCCATTGCCCCCGCTTCATCTCCTTGAGAGAATTGGCAGGCGCGAACCCGCTCGGGGTTTGCCGACACCTGAAATGACTGCCTCTATGCCTCCAGCAAGGGAAGGGAAGAAACATGGCCGAGTCGAATGGAAGGCTGCCGCTTGAAGGGTATACCGTACTGGACCTGACGCAGGCGCGGGCCGGGCCGACCTCGGCGCGGGTGCTGGCCGATTGGGGCGCGAACGTCATCTATGTGGAGCCGCCCGCAACCTCGGGTAAGAACCGGGTGTCGCTGACCGGACAGCGCGACAGCTTCGATTTTCAGAATCTGCACCGCAACAAGCGCAGCCTGACCATCGACTTGAAGAATCCCGAGGGTCACAAGCTGTTCATGAAGCTGGCGGAAAAGGCCGACGTCATCACCGAGAACTTCCGCTCGGAGGTGAAGCACCGGCTCGGCATCGATTACGACGCGGTGGCCAAGGTCAATCCGCGCATCGTGTACGGCAGCATCGCCGGTTTCGGCCAGGACGGCCCCTATGGCAAGCGCCCGGGCGTCGATCAGATCGCCCAGGGCATGGGCGGGCTGATGTCGATCACCGGATTGCCGGGGCAGGGCCCGGTCCGGGTCGGCATTCCGATCACCGATCTGTGTGCCGGCATGTTCCTGGCGCAGGGCATCCTGATCGCCTTGCTCGACCGCGAAAAAACCGGCAAGGGGCAGTGGGTGCATACCTCGCTGCTCGAGGCGATGACCTTCATGCTCGATTTCCAGGCGTCGCGCTGGCTGCAAAAGGGCGAGGTGGCGCCGCAGGCGGGCAACGACCACCCGATCAACGTGCCGATGGGCTGTTTCGAGACCGCCGACGGGCTGGTCAATATCGCCGCGTCGGGCACGATGTTCGAACGGTTCTGCGAGGCTGCGGATGCGATGGATCTTTTGAAAAACCCCGACTACGCCGACCATGACGTTCGCGCAACGAACCGGGCCAAGCTGAACGCGGATGTCGCCGCGATCCTCAAGAAACAGCCGACGGAGCATTGGGTCGAAGTGCTCAACGCCGCCGGCGTCCCGTGCGGGCCGGTGAACAGCATCGACCAGACCTTCAACGATCCGCAGGTGAAGCATCTCGGCGTCGTCCGGCAGGTCGATCATCCGCGCCTGGGCTCGCTCGACGTGGTGCGCCAGCCGGTCAACCTGACCGCGACGCCGCAGCCGCAGACCTTCCGCTATCCGACGCCGGATGCCGGGGAGCACAGCGACGTCATCCTTCAGGAAATGGGTTTCGGCGCGGCGGAGATTGCGGCGCTGCGGGAAGCCAAGGCGATATAGCAGCGGCCCACGAACCCGCATAAACACATCCTCGCACTTCGTCAGGCTCAGTGTGAGGATGCGTTTTCGACATGGTGCCTCATCCGGGGTTTGACGAAGGGTGAGCCCACGTTTTCATACATTGCCTCATCCTGAGCTTGACGAAGGATGAGGATGCGCCGCCCACGATGGCGGCTACGACCGAACAGGAGAAAACGCGATGAAACTCAGCACCGACAAGATGATCGCCAAGAAGGAAGGTGGCATCGGCTGGATGATCTTCAACAATCCGGAACGCCGTAACGCGATATCGCTGGCGATGCGGGAGGCGATGGTCCAGATCTTCGAGGATTATCAGGCGGATGATAACGTCCGTGTGCTGGTCATGCGGGGTGCGGGCGACAAGGCCTTCGTGTCGGGCGCGGATATCTCGGAATTCAAGGAAAAGCGCAACAGCGCCGAATCCGCCGCGTATTATGATTCGGTGTCGGCGAAGTCGCGCGAGGCGATGGAGAGTTTCGACAAGCCCATCATTGCGATGATTCAGGGGTTCTGCGTCGGCGGCGGGCTCGCCACGGCGTTGAACGCGGATCTGCGGATTGCCGCTGAAGGCTCGCAATTCGGCATTCCCGCGGCCAAGCTCGGTCTCGGATACGGCTTTGGCCAGCTAAAGAACCTCGCGGATATCGTAGGCCCGGCCAACGCCAAGGAGATCATGTTTACCGGCCGTCGATACGACGCGGAAAAGGCCTTGTCGATGGGCTTGATCAACGCGTTGGTACCGGTGTCGGAGCTCGAGGCCACGGTGCGCGAATACGCCGAGGAAATCGCCGGCAACGCGCCGCTCACCGTGAAGACCGCCAAGGCGACGATCGGCGAGCTGGTCAAGGATGCCGACGACCGCGACGTCGATAAGATCGAAAACATGGTCAAAGCCTGCTTCGACAGCGCCGACTTCAAGGAAGGCCGCGAAGCCTTCATGGAGAAGCGTAAGCCCGCATTCCAGGGCCGGTAGCTATTCGCGCATGAATGCGATCTCCACGGATTTGACGCCGGCGGAGGCGGTCGACCGTGTGGCGGCGCAGGGCCGGCGCCTCGAGACGCCCTGCGGCGACGGCGCGCTGGTCTGGCGCATCTGGGGTTCCGGGCCGCCGCTCGTGCTGCTGCATGGCAACTTCGGTAGCTGGAAACACTGGATCCGCAACGCCCTGCCGCTGGCCGAGCATTTCACCGTCATCGCCAACGACGCTCCCGGTTTCGGCGACTCCGCGATGCCGCCGCTGCCGTGCCCGCCGCGCGATCATGGGGAAATCCTGCTCCGGGGGCTGACCGAGGTCGTGCCGGAACCGGCACAATGGCATCTCGCCGGGTTTTCCTATGGCGGACGGCTGGCGGGCGAAGTGGCGGCGCTCGCGCCCGAACGGACCGCATCGCTGATCGTGCTCGCGCCGGGCGGTCTCGGCGTCGGCGATGCCCCCTGGCCGAAACTGAAGCGCATGTCTTCGGATATGGATGTGCATGCGCGGCTGGCGGCACACCGCTATAACGTGCAGGCGCTGATGATCGACGATCCGGCGAAGGTCGACGATCTTGCCGTGCATATCCAGGACTGGAACACGCGGAGCTCACGATTCAAGATGCGGAGCTGGTCCGATGAGGATCGTTTCGGCTCTCTCGAGCGGGTGTTACCCAAAGTTTCCGCGCCCATCAAAGGGATATTCGCCGCGAAGGACGTGATGGCGGCGCATAATATGCAGGCGCGGGTCGATATGCTGAAGTCCATTCAGCCGGATGCGGACGTGCGTGTCCTCGGCGGCGTCGGTCACTGGATGCAGTACGAGGCGCCGGAGCGGATCAACGCGCTGCTGCTGGAAATGCTGGGAGGTGACGGGTGAGTGCAGCGGGTGTGCTCGACGGGATCCGCGTCCTCGATTTCGGCCGCTATATCGCAGGGCCGTGGTGTGCCGCGCTGCTCGGTGATTTCGGCGCGGAGGTGATCCGCATCGAGCGGCGCGACGGCGGCGAGGACCGCTATCTGGTGCCGCTCGCGGGCGAGGATGCGGGGCCGATGTTCCTGGAGTGCAACCGCAACAAGCGCGGCATGACCCTCGACAGCACCACATCGGACGGCAAGGAAGTGCTGCGGCAACTGGTCGAGACCGCGGATGTGGTGGTCGCGAACCTGCCGCCGGCGGGGCTCGCCGCGCTCGGCCTGGATTACGCGAGCCTGTCCGCGATCAAGCCGGAAATCATCCTGACCACCGCCACCGCGTTCGGCACGATCGGTCCCTATGCGACCAAGATTGGTTTTGACGGCATGGCGCAGGCGATGTCGTCGGCGATGCATATCGCGGGCACGCCGGGCCAACCGATGAAGGCGTTTGCGCCCTGGGTCGATTTCAGCACCGGTGCGCTGTCCGCCTTCGGCACCGCGATGGCGCTGATTGCGCACCGCCAGACCGGGCAGGGCCAGCAGGTGGAAGGCGCGTTGCTGGCCAGCGCTCTGACGGCGATGAACAATCTGCTGATCGAGGAAAAGCTTACCGGCGTCGGCCGGGTGCCGCGCGGCAACCGCGGACAGATCAACGGTCCGGCCGATTGTTTCGCCACGCGTGACGGGCACGTGCTGGTCTGGGTGGTCGGCGACCGGCAGTTCCGCAATTGGGCGCGGTTGATGGGGGAGGAGGAACACTGGGCCTCCGATCCCCGTTTCGCGACGGACGATCTGCGGGGCGACAACGGTCAAATCCTCAGCGCCCGCATGGCCAAGTGGTGCGCCGGGTACACGACGGCCGACGCCCTCGAGGCGCTGGAGGCTGCGCGGTTGCCCGCCGGGCCGGTGTTGTCGGCGGCGCAGGCGGTCGCGGACGCGCATATCGAGGCAGGCGGCTTCCTGCAGGATGTCGACTATCCGGGACTGCCAGCGCCCGCGCCGCTGATGACCACGCCGGTCAAGCTGTCGGCTCATCCCGGCGCGATCCGCCGCCGTGCGCCGCAACTGGGCGAGCACACCGATGAAATTCTCGGCGAACTCGGCTATGGCGCGGAAGAGATCGGGACATTGCGCGCGTCGGGCGCTGTATAGGGTTGGTTCGATATTACGGGAGGTCAGAGTATGGAAACGGTTCCGCTGAGCGAGGCGCTTGGGGTCGAGGTGCGCGGCGTGGATTTGGCGGCGCCGGTCGATGACGCGACCGCGTCGGCGCTCAATCGGGCGTTCGTCGACGGCGTCGTGATCTGTCTGCGCGGGCAAACGCTCGATCCGCCGGCGTTCCTGCGGGCGGCGGCGTTGTTCGGCACGCCGTTTGCGCAGATTTACGGGCAGTTCAACCTCGACGACCAACCGGAGATTGGTGTCCTGACGCATCGGGACACGGACAGCGCGGGCACCGGCGAGCGCAAAATTCGCGGCACCTCCTGGCATACCGACGCGTCCTATTTCGAGCGCCCGCCGAAGGCGACCATGCTGTATGCCGAGGTCGTGCCGGAAGAGGGCGGCGATACGCAGTTCGTCAATTTGCAGGCCGCCTATGCGGCGCTGCCGGACGAGGTCCGCAGCCGGATCGACGGGCGGACCGCGCTGCACGTTTATCAGAGCAGCCGGTCGCCGCGGCAGTTGATCAAACGCAGCGGCGACCAGGTCGACCGGTTCGGCGACGGCATACACCATCCGCTGGTCCGTACCCATCCGGATACCGGGCGGAAGGCGCTGTACCTCAACCCGATCCGCATGGAGTGCATCGACGGCGTTCCGCGCGAGGAAAGCGACCGCCTGCTCGATTTCCTGCACGATCACGTCACGCAACCCTGTTTCGAATATCGACACAAATGGCGTCCGGGCGATGTGTTGATGTGGGACAACCGCAGCGCGCTGCATCAAGCGAACGATGATTACGATTGGCGGACGCAGGCGCGGCGCCTGCTGCGCATTATGCTGGAAGGCGAGGTCCCGGCGTAAATCATCGTGACAAATACCGTCTGTGCCGCCAATACTGCTGGCATTCATGGCGACGATGCCGTCGCCCATAATTCCTCATAGGATTTACGCTTGCTGGCGCCTTCCAACTCTCGCGCGGCCGCGTTGACCTGATCATGGCGACGTCGCGACTATCCTCAGCGCCGGCACTCGGTATCGGCTGCATGCTGATCGCCGGGCTTCTGATGACCGCCAACAATGCGATCCTCAAATGGGTGACGAGCGGCTATCCTTCCGGCGAGGTCATCTTCATCCGGGGCGTGTTCATTTGGGTGCCGATCGCCATCCTGATCGCCCGCCAGGGGGGATTGCGGACCGTTCGCGTCACCCACTGGCCCATGCATGGGGTGCGGGCGGGCTGCGTCGTGGTTTCGGCGTTCATGTACATCATCGGGTTGCGCTACCTCCCGCTGGCGGACGTGACAGCGATCAGCTTCTCAACGCCGCTGTTCGTGACCATGATGGCGCCGCTCATGTTGGGGGAGGTCGTGGGCTGGCGGCGATGGTCCGCGGTTCTCGTCGGGTTCTTGGGTATTCTGACGATCACCCGGCCGACCGAAAACATTGTAGGTCTGGTGGTTTTGTTGCCGGTCGGGTCGGCGCTGTGCGCCGGGCTTCGCGATCTGATAACCCGGCGGATGACGGAGACCGAATCCTCCAACGCGATCCTCTGCACCACGACCGGGGCGGTGATGCTGGCGGGTCTCTTGACCGCACCGTTCGGCTGGAAGATGCCGACGCCCACCGACCTTGGGCTGATGGCGGCGGCGGGACTGCTGGCCGGTTTCGGCCATCATTTCATGATCGAGGCGTTCCGCCATGCCGAGGCGGTGATCGTATCGCCGTTCCGCTATCTGATGATCGTCTGGGCGATCGCGCTGGGATATCTGGTGTGGGATGATTTGCCCGACCGCTGGGTGATCATGGGAATTGTTCTGGTGATCATCAGCGGGATCTACATTTTTCATCGGGAAATCGTCAGGCGCCGCGCCGAGGCGGCTCGATGACGCTACTGGATTCAGTGGCGCCGCGATTTACACCGATCACCCGCGGCGTCCAAATCAGGATCTAGGGCTGGAACTGTTTTCCAATCAGTTCGGCGAGTTCGCGGATGTTTTCATCCGACCAATTCAGGAATTCGGTTCCTTCATCGTCCTCGTCGAGCAGATTTTCGATGAAGACCTTGTATTTTGACGGGTGTTGTTCGCGCAATTCGCGCAACCACAACCGTGCCTCGTATTGGATAACGACATGGCGCGCGTCGTTGCTCATAAAACTCGCCATCGTGTCTCCCCGCACTTAGGTGCTGATCAATTATTTTTAATGCGAACGTTGCGTAGGGCCTGTTGAACAGAGACGGAATTCAGACCTGTCCCCCGCCAAAATTCCTTGGGCTGAATACTTTGCTCATTAATTTAATCGGTCAAGAAAAATTTGTACGGACCTTTATATTTTTGCCGTGCCGCATGCCGACCGGATCGGTTGATAGTCCCGTATCGTGCTAGGGCCGCATGGTTTTTGCGATATTTTACGAGAGGCGGTTGTCTGGTCGAAGCGTTGTTTCAAGTTTTTGTTGAATTATAATTGGCGCATAATGTAAAGCGTAACAATAATTGGATTCTATTATTTATAGTAATCATAGTTCTATTTTGCCAAATTGACTAACGATCACCTAAGTAATAAACTTGTTTCATTGATCGGCGCCAGTATTTCTTTCGTATACTCAATCAAATCGGCACATCACCTTGAATGGTTATCCGATGCATGCGGCGGCGCTGGCCCGGATAGTCGTTGAGCGCGCAATGCTGGGTGCAGCGGTTGTCCCAGAAGGCGAGCGCGCCGGGCGCCCAGCGAAACCGGCAGGTGAATTCCGGCCGCACCGCATGAGCCCGAAGAAATTCGAGCAGCGGTAGGCTCTCCGCCTCGGTCATATTCTCGAACATCTGTGTGTGCGAGCCGACATAGAGCGCCTTGCGTCCGCTCTCGGGATGTGTGCGCACCACCGGATGTAGCGAGATCGTTTGCTCGCCGCCGGTGTCGCGCGCCTGCATGCTGCCGCCGGCGAGGTAGCTTTGCTGCCGGCTCTGGCCGTGCACCTGGTCGCCATTGAACACGGCGCGGAGCCCGTCCAGCATCGCCTTCATTCCGTCCGATAGCGCGTCATAGGCGAGGTATTGATTGGCGAAGGCGGTATCGCCGCCATGCGCCGGTGTTTCCAGCGCATAGAGCAGTGTACCGAGCGCGGGGCGCGGGGCGAAGGATTGATCGGTGTGCCAGCGTCCGCCGAAATTCTGGGTATCGGTTTCGGTCTTTAGGATTTCCAGAATATCCGGGTAACCGTCGATCGGCTGTACATAGGGATGACGATGGATATCGCCCCAGCGCCGGGCGAAGGCGAGGAACTGTTCCGGTGTCAGGCTTTGGCCATAGAAAAAAATGACGTTGTTTTCCAGGAAGGCCCGCCGGATTTCCGCGAAAGTGGTGTCGTCCAGGGGCTGCAACAGGTCCGCGCCTCGAACCTCCGCGCCCAGCGCGCCGGCAATCGGCGCGACCTCGATGTGCTTATAATCCACTGGCGTACCTAACTTCATCCTTCGTCAAGCTCAGGATGAGGCCAAACGACAATGTGGAGTCAGCCTCACCCTGAGCTTGACGAAGGGCGAGGCGGGTTTCGGCGCAATTTCAGAAGCGCCCTAGAACGGGGTGTCGCCGCAAACCGTCACTTTGTGCACGCGCCGGCGAAAACCGGTGTAGTCGTTGATCGCGAAATGCTGGCAACAGCGGTTGTCCCAGAATGTCAGCGTGCCCACTTCCCAACGCAGGCGGAAGGTGAATTCCGGCCGGTGCGTCAGCTCCATGAGGTAGCTAAGGATCGGCGCGCTTTCCTCATCGGTGAGCCCATCGAAACGCTCGGTGTGCGAGCCGACATAGAGCGCCTTGCGGCCGGTTTCCGGATGGGTGCGGATGATCGGATGGGAGGAAATGGTCTGCACATCCGGCGGCGGCACCACCTGTTTCAGCGTTCCGAGCCCGGCCTTTTCGCGTTCCATTCGCGTGAGGCCGGAGGGATGCTTGCGGCTGTCGCCGTTGTTGATGCCTTTCAAGCCGGAAAGCATCGCCTTCATGCCGTCGGATAGCGCCTCATAGCCGAGATAGAGGTTGGAAAACATGGTGTCGCCGCCATAGGGCGGCATCTCGCGGGCGTACAGCATGGTGCCCTTGGCAGGCTTCGCGGTGTACATCTGGTCGGTGTGCCAGCGCCCGCCATTGTTGCGCTCCTCGTCCTCCGTCTTGAGGATTTCGAGGACTTCCGGATGGTCGTCCAGCGGCTTGTTGAAGGGGTGAATGTGGATGTCGCCGAAGCGCCGGGCGAAGGCCAGATGATCGTCGGGCGTCAGATCCTGGTCGCGGAAATAGATGATGTTGTTTTCGAGCCAGGCGCGGTGGATTTCGCCGAAGGTGGCGTCGTCCAGCGGCTTCGACAGGTCGACGCCGGCGATCTCGGCGCCCATCGCGCCGCTCGCGCGTTTTACCTGGATCCGTTCATAGGCCTGGCTGCTGGTGTCCTGAACTTGGGCTTCCGACATCACTTATCCCCTCCAAAGGCGTTATCCGTTTTCCGGTCGCAGGGTCTGTATCGGGTCCGGTCAGTAAGGCGTGTCGCCCTGAATCGTGATGCGATGCATCCGCCGTCCGCCGGAATAATCGTTGATCGCGTAATGCTGGCTGCAGCGGTTGTCCCAGAAGGCGACCGAGCCGACTTCCCACGAGAATCGGCAGGTAAATTCGGGCCGGTGCGAATGCTCCATCAGGAAGTTGAGCAGGGGCTCGCTTTCCTCATGCGTCATGCCGGCGAATTTCTCCGTGTGCGAGCCGATATAGAGCGCTTTGCGGCCGGTTTCCGGATGGGTGCGGATCAGCGGATGCTCGGAGATCGTCTGAACGTCGCCCGGATCCTTGACCTTGGTCTGCATGCTGCTGCCCTGCGCCTTGTAGCGTTCGGCGCGGGACAGGCCGCCATAGCGGCGCTTGTTGTCGCCGTTGTTGACGCTCTTCATCCGGCCCAGCATCTCCTTCATACCGTCGGACAGGGCGTCATAAGCGAGATAGAGGTTGGCGAACTGGGTATCGCCGCCGACCGGCGGCAATTGCTTGGCGTAGAGCATGGTGGCCATCGCCGGCTGGGCGGTGAACATCTGGTCGGTGTGCCAGCGGTTGCCGAAATTGCGGACGTCGCCTTCCTTCTTCTCGATTTCGAAGATTTCCGGATGGTCCGGCAGCCCCTGCATGTAGGG